>NZ_LUGJ01000011.1:0-38325 GCF_001682955.1 Megasphaera sp. DISK 18 | reverse complement strand
GAATCCTACTACCCCTGCCAATATGATCCACTAGCTCAGTTGGCAGAGCACCTGACTTTTAATCAGGGTGTCCCGAGTTCGAATCTCGGGTGGATCACCACAATCTACATTACGTGGCCCCTTGGTCAAGTGGTCTAAGACATCGCCCTTTCACGGCGAGAACATGGGTTCAAATCCCGTAGGGGTCACCACATGGGCGATTAGCTCAGCTGGGAGAGCGCCTGCCTTACAAGCAGGATGTCAGCAGTTCGATCCTGTTATCGCCCACCATGAAAAAAGCTGCACAACTTTGGTTGTGCAGCTTTTTTTGTACTAGGAAATCGTTGGAAAATGCCTTCTGTGTATGAAAAAATCACTATCGTTGCAGAATTAGTATAATATATTTCTTCTGCTCATTTTATATATGAGTAATAATAGGTTTGATTCCCAGTCAATTTGTATTATAATGAAGGATAGTGATAGGAATATTTTCCTTATCATAAGGCCATATTTCTCAACAAATTTCTAAGAACTTACAAGGAGTGGTATCCAAATGAGATTTACAGAAGATTTAAAAGCCCGTGTTTCCAAGGCCCAAAAGAAAATTGTCCTTCCGGAAACGAACAGCCGTCGTGTCCTGAAAGCTGCTGAACGCGTTTTGGCTGATGGTTTTGCTAAAATCGTTCTCGTAGGTAAACTGGAACAGATCAAAAAAGATGCTGCTAAATTCCAAATCGATCTCACTGGTGTTGAAGTCATCAATCCGGAAACGTACTATCGGATGGATGAACTCTGCGAATACTTTGCAAAACGCCGCGAAAAGAAAGGCATGACGATTGAAAAAGCTCGCGACATCATGACGCACAACAACACTTTCTTTGCGGCTGGTCTCGTCGCTCTCGGCGAAGCTGACGGCTGCGTATCCGGTGCTGCTACGACGTCGGCAGAAGTTATCCGTGCCGGCCTTCAGGTCATCGGCCCCCGCCCTGGCAACAAGACCGTATCCTCGGCTTTCATTCTCTTGACGAACACTCCTCAGTACGGCGACAATGGTATCCTCGTCCTCGGTGACTGCGGCGTTATCCCCAATCCGTCGGCAGATCAGCTGGCTGATATTGCCTGCATTTGTGTCGAACGTGCTCGTCGTACCGTTCAGATCCTCAATCCGAAGGTTGCCTTCCTTTCGTACTCCACGATGGGTTCCGGCGCCGGTGAATCCGTTGAAAACGTCCGCAAAGCTGTTGAAATCTTGAAAGAACGCAACGTCGATTTTGCTTTTGACGGCGAAATGCAGGCTGACGCTGCCCTCGTTCCGGAAGTCGGCGAACACAAGGCTCCTGGCTCGACCGTTGCCGGCCACGCCAACGTCCTCATCTTCCCGAACCTCGATGCTGCTAATATCGGTTACAAGATGGTTCAGCGTTTTGCCAATGCAACGGCTCTCGGACCTTTGGTTCAGGGCCTCGACAAACCTATCCTTGACTTGTCCCGTGGCTGCTCGTCTGAAGACGTAGCTGACGTCGTCGCTGTATGCTGCTCCGATGCGATTACGGCTGACTTCTATAAAAAAGAACGGGCTGAACATGAACATGAACAGCAGTAAGCTTAGTGCGTAACGAAAAAGCCGCTCCTTCGGGAACGGCTTTTTTTCTTGCCTCCTCGAATCGGCGGCCGGTTGACTTTGTTCGTACAGCATGCTATGCTGAATGAGGAGCTGCTTGTGTGGCTGCAAAAGGCGTTGTCCCAAGGAGACAGCGCCTTTTTTGTTCGATGTAAAGGTGTTTTTATAAGGAAGTGGCGTATATGAAAGCAGTAAAAACGTACGATGTTATCATTATCGGTGCCGGACCGGCCGGGATTTTTACGGCCTTGGAGCTGGCAGATAAGGGGCTCGATATCCTCATGGTCGAAAAAGGCCAGGATATTCGGGAACGGATTGCGACCAGTCTCAATGGCGATGCTAAACCGCAGGACCGGGTGCGCAATGTCGTCTGCGGCTGGGGCGGTGCCGGTGCCTTCAGCGACGGGAAACTGACACTGACTACCGAATACGGCGGCAACCTCGATGACTATATGCCAAAAGCCGATTTAATGGATAAAATCCGTTATGTCGACGAAGTGTACTGCCGTTTTGGCGGTGCCGACCGCAAGGTGTACGGTGATGAAAATAAAGATCGCATTCGCGAGATAAAGCGAAAGGCCGCTGCAGCTGATCTCAGCTTCATTCCGGCTCGTATCCGCCACTTAGGGACCGACGTCAACGGCCAGATTTTGACCCATATGCGCGATTTCCTCGAAGGTAAGGTCGATATCATGGCCGATACGGCTGTGGATCACTTGGTAGAAGAAGAGGGACAGATCAAAGGCGTCTTGATCGACGATCAGTTTTACGCCTGCCGCTATCTGGTCAGTGCGCCCGGACGGGAAGGGTCGGAATGGTTCGTCCACGAAGTGGAAAAAATGGGCCTTCGCCTGACCTCCAATGCCGTCGATATCGGCGTCCGCGTCGAAATGCCGGCAGAAGTGCTGGAAACGATTACGGACGTCGTCTATGAATCGAAACTTATTTATTTCAGTAAGTCTTTCGACGATCGCATCCGGACTTTCTGCATGAACCCCTACGGCTTCGTCGTCGAAGAAAATAACGACGGCTTACTGACCGTCAACGGCCACAGCTATGCCCATAAGAAGAGCGAGAACACGAACTTCGCCATCTTGGTATCGAAGAAGTTTACCGAGCCCTTTCACGAACCGATTAAGTACGGGAAGTATATCGCCAATTTGGCCAATATCTTAGGCGGCGGCGTCATCGTACAACGCCTTGGTGATTTCCTCGACGGCCGTCGGTCGACGCCGGAACGGATTCAGCGCGGTCTCGTTCGCCCGACAATGCCCAAGGCGACGCCCGGCGATTTGTCGTTGGTCCTGCCCTACCGCCATATGCAGGATATTAAAGAGATGCTTGAAGCCCTCGATGCCATAGCGCCGGGTGCCAATTCGAGACATACTCTCTTGTATGGCGTAGAAGCCAAATTCTATTCGAACCGACTGGAATTGAGTTCGGTCTTAGAAACCAAAATTCCGAACTTCTTTGCCATCGGTGACGGCGCCGGCATTACCCGCGGACTTGTTCAGGCGTCAGCTGCCGGCGTTACCGTCGGCCAGGAAATCCTGCGCCGTGAAGCAAAATAAGGATCAGGCCTCTTTAAAGCGATAGCCGGCGCCCCAGACCGTTTCGATGTAAATGGGCTTTGCCGGATCGGGTTCTATCTTTTCTCGGATGCGGTTGATGTGGACCATGACCGTTGCCGTATCGCCTTCGGCGTCGAGGTCCCAGACTCGTTCAAAGAGGCGGTCACGGCTGAATACCAGGCCGGGATGTTTAGCCAAAAAGACCAAGAGTTCAAACTCTCGGTTGGTCAGGCTGATTTCCCGGCCTTTTACGTATACGCGATGCTTGTCGACGTAGATTTCCAGGTCGCCGCTGCGGAGGACTTCCCCGCTGCCGCTTTCCGGACGGGCCTTTCCGGTCAGCCGTTCATAGCGTTGGATGTGAGCTTTTACGCGAGCGACGAGTTCCGTCGGACTGAAGGGTTTGATAATATAATCGTCGGCACCGAGGCCGAGACCGCGTATCTTGTCCATGTCCTCCCGCTTGGCGGACACCATGAGAATGGGGACTTCCTTGGCTTCGCGGATGCGGCGGCAGATGTGGAAGCCGTCCGTGCCGGGGAGCATGATATCCAAGAGGATGAGGTCGAAATCGTCGGCTAAGGCCCGTTCCATGCCCTTCGTTCCGTCTGTTTCGATGACGCTTGCAATTCCGTCAGCTTCGAGAAAGTCTCGTTCGAGTTCAGCGATTTCCATATTGTCTTCAATGATTAGAATCGATTTCATGATTATCCTCCTCTGCTGCCGGCAAGGTGATGACGACGGTCAATCCTCCGCCCGGCGTTTCGGCAGCGTATATCCTCCCTTTTAAGGTAGCAATGATTTGTTTGACGATGGCAAGGCCCAGGCCGCTGCCTTTTTTGACGTCTGTGCGGGCTTCATCGGTTCGGTAAAAACTGTCGAACAGTTTGGTAAGGTAAACTTTGGGGACGCCCGGGCCGTGGTCGGCAAAGGATAGGGTAACCTGAACCGGAGTCGCCTCCAGCTCGATATCCATGGCGACCGTATCGGTGTCTTTGTACTTTAAGGCGTTTTCTAAGAGGTTATCGATGACCCGTTGGAACTGCATTCGGTCAATACGGACCCGGGCCGGATCGGGCGGCGCTGTATAATGGAGGATGAGGCCCCGTTCGGCGAAGAGTGCCGTATTTTCGGCGGTAAAGTCTGCAAAGTAGTCCCTTAGGGACACCGTCTCAAGGGTGAAATCGACCTGACCTAAGTCGAGTTTTGAAAAGAGGAACAGGCGGTCGACGAGTTTTTCTAAGGAGCAGGCATTTTGGTAAATGAGCTCTATATAGTGATGGCGCTTTTCTGCCGTTTTGGCAATGCCGACTAAGATGCCGCTGGCATAGCCTTTTAAGAGGGTCAGTGGTGTCGACAGGTCGTGAGAGATGCCGGCAATGAGTTCTTTTCGGTTCTGTTCGTATTTTTCCTGTGCCGTTCGGGCTGCCTTGAGCTGGCGGCGCATGCGGTCGAAGGCGGAACAGGTCTGGCCCAGTTCGTCACGGGATGAGACGGTCAGTTTATAATCGAGGTTGCCCTTTTCAATTTCGGAGGCCGCTGTGCGAAGGGCGGCCAAGGGCCCTAAAATTTGGCGCGACAAGAGGCGGGACAGGATGAGGCCGCAGCCGATGATGATGACACTGGCTGTCCCGACGATGAAGATGAGGAGTGTCTGGATGACATTTTTGGCCATGCCTTCGCGGATGCCGGTTTTGGCGATGAAGGGCGTATTTCCGGCGGCGATGATCGTCGTCCCGCTGTGGGGCGACGAATATCGGAAGAAGAAGCCGTCGCCGTCCCAGGTCATGACCGTCTTTTGACCGTGGGCCTTTTGCAGGACCCGGTCGGCTAATCCGTAGAAGTCGACGCCCGGTGTGACGTAGGCGACCTGGTCGTGGCGGATGATGGCCGTGGCAATCCCAAGGCTTTCCAGGACCTGGCAGTCTTCGCGAAGGTCATTCAGTTTCAGCGGCCCCGGCCGTTCGGCTTTGACCCGGAGAGAACTGACCGTATATTGGATGGAAAGGGCCGGCCCCTTTTCCGGCCATAAGGTCATCAGGTCGTTGTGAGGCGACGAGAAGCGAAGGCCCGAGACCAAGAGGAAGCCGAGGACGGTCAAAATGAAGATGGGGACAAAGACCATGGTAAAGTTGGCGATGAGCAGGCGGTGGCGTAAGGAAATATCGCGTAAATGGAGCATAGGGCAGCATCCTTTCTGTATGATATTTCTATTATAGCTGTTTTCGAGGGCAGAAAAAAGGACCGGCCGATGGAGCCCCTGTCTTGTTTCCATAAACCAGCGCGAACGTCTGGCTTATGGGAACAATCCAAGATACTTCATCGGTCAGTCCTTTTTGTCAGTCATCGATTTGAGTATGGATGACCGACCCGGTTACGGCGTCGATGAGGATGTCGTAGTGAACGCTGCCGGAGACGGCACGGACCTTATACATGGGGTGGAAGCCTGGCTGCATCGGTTGGCCTGGCTGCTGACCTTGCTGTCCGGTTGTTTGCTGTCCCTGTGGTACTGCCTGCCCCTGCTGTGGGTCTTGCTGCACGGCTGCTTGAGGCGTCGTCAGTTCCTGAGGCGGTTGGAGGGCCGGGGCCCCGCCTTGATGATCCTGGGGACCCATTTGAGGGCTTCCCTGTCCCGGTCTCATTCTTTCATCCATATTCGGAC
Source organism: Megasphaera sp. DISK 18 (assembly GCF_001682955.1). Lineage (NCBI taxonomy): Bacteria > Bacillati > Bacillota > Negativicutes > Veillonellales > Veillonellaceae > Megasphaera > Megasphaera sp. DISK 18. The sequence goes on along the minus strand of NZ_LUGJ01000011.1, from coordinate 32,492 downwards.
GGCCTTTTTCGTTGCGGTCAGGGCCTTCTCCCGGTCCTCTTTCGCCGCGGCGATCTTGCCGATGTTCTTCGCGTCCGTCTCTATGCTTCATGCTGTCCATGTCAAAGAGGGCGACTTCTTTAAAGTCCAGCTGACTTTCGTCTTTGCCGATGGCCTTGGCAGCTGCGGTACGGGCCTGTTCTTCATTGATGAGACTGACGCCTTTTTGCTTTGCCTGGGCCTGGGTCAAATCGGCCATGGCGGCGACTTGCTCTTCATGGCGGGCCATATGGCGCTGGTGGAGATAGTAGCGGCCGCCGGCACCGGCGATGACGGCGACGACGATAAAAGCGGCTGCGATTTTTGCATTGCGGGCGGTGAACATCTTATTTTTGATGGAAATGAGTGTATCTTGCCATTTTTCTTGGGTCATGATGAATTCCTCCTGTCTGTCCTTGCTTCTTTTTGAGTACAAACACAGTATAGCCGGTAAATCTAAAATCGAGCTAAACCGGAGCGTAAGAATTGCAAAAATAAGAGAAGGCATAAAACTATCGGTGAAATTATAGTATAATATAAACAAAGAGAGAAAAGTCTGTATTGTTATTCATAAGGAGGGACTTCCATGGAAGATAAATTGAAATTAACCCAGCTGGCATCCTGTGCCGGTTGAGGCGCTAAACTGGGGCCAGGGACACTGGCTCAATTGTTGGAAGGGCTTCCAACACACACTGATGACCGCCTCCTCGTCGGCTATGATAAGAGCGACGACGCGTCGGTCTACCAAGTTACGGACGACTTGGCCGTTGTCCAGACTGTCGACTTCTTTCCGCCTATCGTCGATGATCCCTATTTATTCGGTCAAATTGCAGCGGCCAATGCCCTGAGCGACGTCTACGCTATGGGGGCGGAGGCAAAGCTTGCCATGAACGTCATGTGCGTCAACCTGAAGATGGGCCAAGAAGCCATTCGCCTCATCTTAGAAGGCGGCTACAGCAAGGCCTATGAAAGTGGCGTCATCATCACCGGCGGTCATACGATTGAAGATAAGGAACCGAAATACGGCTTGTCGGTCACGGGCTTTGTGCATCCGCAAAAATTACTGCGCAATTCATCGGCTCGTCCCGGCGATGTCCTCATCTTGACCAAGCCTTTGGGTGTCGGGATCTTGATGACGGCAGCCCAAGGGGATTTTGTAGCTCAGCCCCTTTTGCAGCAGCTATACGCCCAGATGGCGCAGCTCAATAAGACCGCTCGGGACGTGATGGTTCGTTACGACGTTCACAGCTGTACCGACGTTACCGGTTTTGGCCTCTTAGGGCATGCTTGTGAGATGGCTGATGGAAGTGAAACGACGATTCACTTTGATACTTCATCTATCCCCTTCCATAAAGAGGCTCTTGATATGGCCGCTATGGGCTTTATTCCGGCAGGGGCGTACCGTAACCGTGATTTTGCGGCAGGCCGCGTTTCAGCCGATGGCATCGATAAAGGAATGATGGATGTTTTATATGATCCGCAGACGTCGGGCGGTCTTCTCATTGCCGTTTCTGAAAAAGATGCCGTGCTTTTGGAACGGTCCTTGAAGGATGTCCTTCCCTGTGCCGCTGTCATCGGCTATGTGACTGCGCGGGAAGGAGAATCCATTGTGATTGAATAAAACTTGCAAAACGGCTACCTTCGGCACTATAGATAGTGTATAATAGTGACGGTGAGTTTTTTTACCGTACTCATGTCAATGATAAAGGAGAGATCAACTGTGATTGAACGCTATACGAAACCGGAAATGGGTCAAATTTGGACAGAATTCAATGAATGGGATACGCTGAAACAGGTTGAAATCCTGGCCAGTGAAGCCCAGGCTGAACTTGGGAATATCCCGAAAGAAGCGGCTAAAGAAATTCGCGAAAAAGCTGCCTTTTCTGTCGACCGCATCCATGAAATCGAAGCGGAAACACATCATGATATTGCTGCTTTCGTCTCCAACCTTTCCGAAAATATCGGTGAAGCCGGAAAGTACGTCCATTTGGGCCTGACGTCGACAGACGTCAAAGATACGGCTTTGGGTTCCATGCTGAAACAGGCTTCGGATATCCTCATCAAGGACCTCGAAGACTTCCACGCCGTATTGCGTCGCCGTGCCGTTGAATTTAAATATACGCCGTGCATCGGCCGTACTCATGGCATTCATGCCGAAGCGACGACTTTCGGCCTCAAGCTGTGCAACTGGATGGCTGAAATCGAACGCGATATCGACCGCATGAAACATGCCAAGGAAACGATTGCCGTCGGTAAAATTTCCGGTGCTGTCGGTACGTATGCTGACGTTGATCCCTTCGTTGAACAATACGTCTGCGAACACCTCGGCATTGCGGCATCGCCTATTTCGTCGCAGACCCTGCAGCGTGACCGCCACGCCGAATTCCTTACGACCTTGGCTGTCATCGCCAGCTCCATCGACAAAATGGCAACGGAAATCCGTCATCTCCAGCGTACGGAAGTTCGCGAAGCGGAAGAATACTTCAGTCCTAAACAGAAGGGCTCGTCCATCATGCCTCATAAGCGCAATCCTATTACTTGTGAACGCATGTGTGGCTTGGCTCGTGTCATCCGCGGCAATGCCCAGGCGGCTTTGGAAGACGTCGCTCTCTGGCATGAACGCGATATTTCCCATTCTTCCGTAGAACGGGTTATCCTGCCGGACAGCACCATTGCTCTTGACTATATGCTCCAGACCTTTACCCGGGTCATCGACAAGCTCCTCGTCTATCCCGATAAGATGATGGCCGACCTCAATTTGACGGGCGGACTCATTTACAGCCCGATCATCCTCAATACCCTCGTCGAAAAAGGTGCCGTCCGCGAACAGGCATACCGCTGGGTACAGCGCAATGCCATGAAGCGCTGGATCGACGGAGAAGACTTCTTGGAAAACTTGAAAAAAGATGAAGACGTTAAGCAGTATATGACCGAAGCAGAAATTGAAGGCTGCTTTGATGTCAAGAAAATGCTCAGCCACGTCGATACCATCTTTGCACGTTTCGGCATTTAAGTTGTAACCTTGTAAGGGCCTTACGACCTGCTTTGGCAGTCTCGTCGGGCCTTTTTCAATAGGGCTGCTTGGAAAGGAGGGCGTCATGTATTATTTTGACAATGCGGCGACGACGGCCCAAAAGCCGGAAGCCGTATCGAAGGCCGTCTTTGAAGCCTTGGCGGCCGGCGATATCGGCAATCCGTCCCGCGGTGCCCACGGCTATTCTTTAAAGGCCTATGACATCGTCTTGACGGCGAAACATCGCGTTCAGACACTGTTTAACGGTAAGGATTTGTACGACGTTGCCTTTACCCACAATTCTACGGTTGCCCTGAATATGGTGCTGAAAGGGCTGATCCGGCCCGGAGACGGCGTTATGACGACGGCTTGGGAGCATAATGCCGTTCTGCGCCCGTTATACCAGTTAGAGGCTTTAGGGGCGGAATTGACCGTCATTCCGGCTGTCAGTCCTACAGGAGGGCTGGCTTACGATGACATGGAAGGGCTGCTGACGCCGAAGACCAAGTGGTTGGTCTGTAATCATGCCTCTAATGTGACGGGCAATGTCCTCGACTTGAACCGCATCAAGGCTTTTTGCAGGAATCACTGTCTGGGGCTCATTGTCGACGTATCTCAAACGGCAGGGGCTTATGACATAGATCTGTCTGACGGCATCGTAACGGCGGCCTGCTTTACCGGGCATAAATCGCTCTATGGACCGGGCGGAACGGGAGGAATCGTCATCCGCCGCGGCGTCGAAGTCCTGCCGTCTATTACCGGCGGCGACGGCGTTCATACTTTTGAGCGGGAGCAGCCTTCAGGAGTTCCTGCTGTTTTTGAAGCGGGGACAGCCAATGTCGCCGGCATTGCCGGTCTGAGTGCGGCTGTCGAACTTGTCTTAAAAAAGGGGATTCCGGCTGTCAGGGCTCATCAAGAGGAATTGGCCCGAGCCTTTATTCCTGCCGTGCAGGCCATTCCCGGAATTTGCCTTTACGGGGATTTTTCCGGTCCCCGGGTAGGTGTCTACAGCCTGAATCTGGGCGATGCCGAGTCGGCTGTCGTCAGCGACATCCTGTGGGAGACCTATCATATGGCGACGCGGCCGGCCTATCATTGTGCACCCCTCATGCATGAGGCCTTGGGGACGGCCGTTCAGGGGACGGTTCGCTTTTCTTTTTCTCAGTTTACGACCGTTGAAGACGTCCTGGCAGCGGCAGCGGCTTTGGAAGTCATTGCCCGCTCGTAGGCGTTTTTGGCGATTGTGTAAATTTTTTGGGAAAACTCGACTCGATTGGTGTACTAATATATAATGAAATTAGTTACAAAAGGCAAATAGTCAAAAGAAGAAAGGTGGCGTCTATTATGGAATATAAATTTTCAATGGATAATTTTGAAAAAGAAGTTTTGAACAGCAGCGAACCTGTTTTGGTAGATTTCTTTGCAACCTGGTGCGGTGTTTGCGAAAAGGAAGGACCGATTATTACAGAACTCGCCGAAGAATATACCGGCAAGGTTAAAATTGGGAAACTCGACGTCGATGAAAATCCGGCCCTTGCCCAGGATTACGATGTCAGCACGATTCCCAACATGGTCTTTTTCAAAGATGGGAAAGTCGTCGACCGGGCTATCGGTTCTGTTCCGGCCAATGTATTAAAGAACAAATTAGATTCCCTGCTGAAATAATCCGTTCCTTCTGCGGATATTCGAGGTGATTTTTTATGAAAAACTATTCCTATAAGACCAAGGGAACTTGTTCTCGTGAAATTTCCTTTGCCATCGAAGACGGGAAGCTCCATGACGTCCGTTTCGTCGGCGGTTGTCCCGGCAACACCCTGGCTCTCGGCAAGCTCCTTGAAGACGCCGATGCCAAGCGGGCCGTCGCTATCCTAAAAGGAAATCCCTGCGAGGATCGGGGCACGTCTTGTGCCGACCAGCTGGCACGCGCCGTTGAACAGGCCTTGGCTCAGGAAGGGTAATGGCGGTTCAGGAATACGGCATCGTCTTAGTGCCGTCGACGAGAGAGGCTATTGAAGGTGAACGCCTTGCGAAGGAAGCGGGACTTTCGGTGCGCATCATTCCTACGCCGGGAAAAATCGATGCGTCCTGTGGTTTTTCTTTAAAATACGAGTTGAACGATGAAGCGGCCCTCACTGCCTTATTCGACAAGGAGGCGGTGGAATGGGCCGCTTTATATCATGCCTGCCGTCAAGGCCTTTCCGTTTCATATACTAAGATAAAAGAAGGTTGACAGGATGACCAGACATATCGTTATCGGCACAGCGGGTCATGTCGATCACGGCAAGACGACGCTTGTGCGGGCTTTGACGGGCATCGAGACCGACCGGACGGCTGAAGAGAAACGACGGGGCCTGACTATCGATTTAGGCTTTGCCTGGCTGGATCTGCCCGATGGGACGCGGTGCGGTATCGTCGATGTACCCGGTCATGAAAAATTTATAAAGAATATGGTCGCCGGCCTGCCGGGCCTCAACATGGTCCTGCTCGTCGTCGATGCCAAGGAAGGGGTCATGCCGCAGACGAGTGAACATCTCGGCATCTTGACCCTTTTTGGCGTTCGTAAATTTATCGTCGTCGTAACCAAGGCCGATACGGTTGCCCCAGAAGCCCTTGAGGAGTCCTTATCCCGCATGGACCAAGCTTTCATTGGTACGGCTGCGGAAGGGGCCCCGCTCGTCGTCACCGATGCTTTGAGCGGCCGCGGAATGCGCGAACTCGTCGATGCCATTTCCAGGATGGCCGAAACGATTCTGCCCCAAGAGGCTTCCGGTCATGGCCGTCTCCATGTGGACCGTTCTTTTTCGCTTAATGGAGTCGGAACTATCGTTACGGGTACCCTCCTCGACGGGGTCGTGGAAAAGGAGCAGTACCTATGGCTTTACCCCGGAGGGCGGCAGCTGCGCGTTCGCAACATTCAGGTGTATGAGGAAGACGTCCTTCGAGCGGAACCGTCACAGCGGACGGCACTTAACTTGGCCGGAATTTCCTGCGGCGACGTCCCTCGCGGCTCGGTCCTCTGTGCGGTACCGGACGTGACGGCGACGCGTATGATCGATGCCAAGGTGACCTGCCTTAGGGAGGCGCTGCCACTGGTACTCTGGCAGCGTGTGCGCCTCTTAGTCGGGACGCGGGAAGTCATGGCCCGTGTTGTCCCCTTAGGCGTCGAAGCCATCGAACCCGGTACGGAAGGTTTCTTGCAGCTGCGGTTGGAGCGAGATGAAATCTATGTCAAAAGCGGGGATCCTTTTATCCTTCGTTCGTTTTCGCCCATGCATACCGTAGGCGGAGGAAAAATCCTCGATGCCCGTCCGGAAAAACACCGTCGCTTTAAAGAGAATCTGATGACGGCCTTACGCGTTCGCGATGCGAATCTGAAAGAGGAAGTGATTGCTCAGTTTTTACAGTGCTGTCAGTCTCCGTTTTCGACGGTTGAGGCTATTTCTGCCGGAACCGACCTGCCTTCTGGGCAGGTTGAAGACGCTCTCGAACATTTAAAACATCAAGGCCGGGTGAAGCCATTTCGCCTGGGTTGGATTCATGGCGAAGCCTTCAAGTCATGGCAGGCTCGGAGCCTTTCTGTACTCCATGAGTACCATAAACGGTGGCCCCTGCGCTTTGGCATGCCCCAACCTGAATGGCGGCAGCGGTTAGGCCTTGGTGAAAAAGAAGGTCGGGCACTGCTGCAGTTGCTCTTGGCGCGAAAAATCTGCCGACTGTCGCGAGATTTCGTTGCGGCCAAGGATTTTCGCCTCGCTTTTTCACCCCGTCAGCGCCAATGCCAGTCGGAGATTGAAAGGCGATTGGCTCGAAGCGGGTACCGCCCCGTTGCGATTGCCGACCTCCTTTCTTTGGGGCCGGACGTACTGGAAATCCTCAAGGCTTTACAGGGGAAGAGCCTCACCTTCCTTTCGCCGGAGTTTGTCTTATCGAAGGCCTGCCTTCGACGAGCCGCCGAGGTCGTTATTCAGTATTTCAAGGAACATGAAGTTTTAAAGGTGGGGACGTTGCGAGACCTCTTGAAGGTTAACCGCCGTCAGGCCCTCTTGATTTTAACTTATTTTGATGGATTGGGTCTTACGGTGAAGGCCGGTGATGGCCGGGCTGCCGGGTCAAGGGCCGCTAATGATACAGCTAAAGGAGATGACGTTTATGAATGAAGCTATAAAACAGCTGCTTCGCCAGCTGCCTGATGTCGATACGCTCTTGCAGCGTCCGGCTTTTCAGCAGTTAGAAAAACCGCGTCATATTGTTCGCGATGCCATTCGCGCCGTTCTCGACGATAGGCGGAGAGCCATTCTCGAAGGACTCTGGAATGAACCTTTTTCTATGGAGCTTTTTGAACAAGCCGTGGCGGCCTCTATACAGGGCGCGGATAAGGGGCATTTGCGGCGAGTCATCAATGGGACCGGGACCGTCCTTCATACCAATTTGGGCCGGGCCGTTCTCAGTCCGGACATTGCCGGACTGATTGCGGAACTCGTCGGGCACTACACCAATTTAGAGTATGATTTAGTATTGGGAAAACGGGGCCTTCGTGATGATCATGTACGGGAACTCCTCTGTCAGCTTACCGGGGCCGAAGATGCCCTGGTTGTCAACAATAATGCCGCCGCGGTCCTGTTGGTACTGGCCAGCCTTGTGCCCGGCAAAGAAGTCGTCGTTTCCCGAGGTGAATTGGTTGAAATCGGCGGCTCCTTCCGCATTCCCGATGTCATTGAACAGAGCGGCTGCACGATTCGTGAAGTCGGGACGACCAATAAGACCCATTTGGTCGATTATGAACGAGCTATTTGTGAAGACACGGGCGCTTTGATGAAAGTCCATACCAGCAACTACCGCATCATCGGCTTTACGGAAAGCGTAGCGGCAGCTGATTTAGTCAGACTGGCTCACGCCCAAAATCTTCCCTGTATCAATGACCTTGGCAGCGGCCTCTTTATCGACTTGGAGTCACTGGGACTCCCTCATGAACCGACGGTCCGAGAAGTCATTGAAGCCGGCTGCGACGTCGTTACCTTCAGCGGTGATAAACTGTTAGGCGGGCCCCAGGCCGGCATCATCGTCGGCAAGGCTTCCTATATTGAACGGATGAGACGCCACCCGCTGCTTCGGGCCCTTCGCATCGATAAGATGACCTTAGCCGGTCTCGAAGGGACGCTTCGCATCTATCGGGACGGAGAGGCGGTTCAAAAGATTCCGACATTGGCGGCCCTGGTGCAGTCTTCTGATGTCTGCCATAAACGCGGGAAGTTGCTGGCAGCAGCTTTAGCGGAGGCCGGTCTTCCCCTTGAAATATCGCTCGTTGAAGTCGACGATGCCGTCGGCGGCGGTGCCTTCCCCGGTGTCGTCCTTCCCAGCTGGGGCGTCGCTGTCCGGCCGACAAGCGGGACGGTAACGGCCTTAGAGGAAAGCCTTCGAAAAGAAGATATCCCTGTTTTGGCCCGCATCCGTCACGATGCCCTTATCCTTTCCGTACGGACCCTTGGCGATGAGGAATTTTCGGACATCGTAAGGGCGATGAAATCGGTTTTACAGTCTTGATGGCTGCATAAATGGATATAGAAAAGGAACGACCCCGTAAAAATCTTTTTGGGGTCGTTCCTTTTGCTAAATAAGGGGGAGGGAAAGAAATTGAATTATTACTTATTCTGCCGGTGAAGATTGTCCGATAATTTCCCGGCCTTCGACGAATTGAACCGTCGGATTTTCTTTTTTCTTTTCGATGAGGTCGACCATGAGATGCAGACAGTGCTGACCGATTTCGCCCATGGGGATATCGACACGAGATAAGGATGGGATGGCATAGTCATTGAGCTGAGCCATATTGATACCGATGGTGAAGACTTCTACTTCCTCCGGAATCGCGATGCCTAAGGCATGGCAGGCATAGAGCATGCCGTGGGCCAGGACGTCCGATTCGCAGAACATCGCCCGGGGCATCCGTTTTTCTTCATAGAGTTTTTTCGTAGCGGCGACAGCACTGGCGGAAGCCGTGTCACAAAGGACGATGTTTTCTTCCGGAACCGGATGGCCGTTTTGGGCAAAGGTATCGAGGAAGCCCTGCATCCAGGTACGCATGATGGGGAAGGTTGTGTCGTGGGTCAAGACGCCGGCGTCAAAAATGCCCTTGTCGAGGAAATGACGGGCGACGTTGCAGCCGATCTGATAGTTGTCCATGGTGACGCTGCTGTATTTATCCGATTCCCTGTTGAACAGGACCACCGGGCAGGGAATATGGATGGAATTGAGATAATCCATGTCCTTGTTGGACATGTTAGCGATGATGATGCCGTTGAAAAATTCATTCTGCATGGCTTCGAGTTGTTTTTGGAGCTGGTCAACTTTATATGGGACAACGGTTAAATGAATTGTTTTATTTTGTTTCATGATTTCTTCTTGGATACCGAGGGTGATACGGGCCAAGTAGTTGATACGAAAGTCTGTTGCCCAGTAGAAAGCAATGGCGTAGCTGTCCTTTTGTGCTGACCGAAGCTTCTTTGCCGATTGGTTTGGAACGTAGTTTAAATCTTGTGCAATTTTGTATATTCGCTGTTGAGTTTCCTGAGAAATTTTTCGTTCCCGTCCTTTTCCGTTCAGGACGATGGATACGGTAGCAATAGAAACGCCGGCAGCTTTTGCAATATCTTTAATTGTGGACACGATGGCCACCTCCACTCTTATGCTTATTTTGACATAATTTAAACGTTTTTTCAAGGAAATATATGCTACAGAATGGACAAATATTCATTGGGGTCTGTGTCAGAATTTTTTTTAATACAATTTTTTGCATTAAATCAGCAGTCGTGGCCAATCTCTGCGAATCATGATACAATAAAAAACATACAAGCCCGAGACTTTTTAAGAAACGGTGATGAGAGGCATCATCAGAAAAACGGGTAAAAAGGGGACGAATATGACCGAAGACAGAGATAAGTATCGCAAGCAGGCTCTATATCAGGTGGACAATTTGGCGAAGCCCCCCGGAAGTTTAGGGGCCTTAGAAAAACAGGCCAAGCAGGTGCTCCTGGCTTGGGGGCAGTTTCATAAAGCGCTGCGGCCGAAGCACCTTATTTTTGCGGCCGACAACGGTGTCGTTCATTCCGGTGTCGTCGCACAATTAGCTGATATTACCTATATGCAGAGCCGGCACATGGTAGAAGGAACGTCGGCCGTGACCTGTTTTTGCCGCAGTCAGCAGATTCCCTACGCCGTCATCGACGTCGGCATCGATAGTGAAGATGCCGTCGGCATCGACCGCAAGATAGCCCGGGGGACACGGGATTTTTCCAAGGAACCGGCTATGAGTGAAGCTCAGCTTCAACAGGCCCTGGCGGCCGGTCGGGAACAGGTACAGCAGGCTAAGGCCGAAGGGATCAATCTCTTGTCCTTCGGGGAAATGGGTATCGGTAATACGACGACGTCGGCTGCGGTGCTGACGGCCTTATCGCCGAAAAAAATGACCTGGCTTTCCGGGTTCGGTTCGGCCAGGGGAAATTACAAGCTGCTGTTTCACAAGCGCCGTGTCATTGCCGAGGCCATGAAGCGCTATGAAGGGCAGTTGTCGTCACCGCAAGCTGCCCTGCGCTGTGTCGGCGGATTCGATCTGGCGGCCCTGTGCGGCGCTATGCTGGCTTGTGCCGATGAGAGAATCCCTTTTTATATCGACGGCTTTATTACGGCGACGGCCCTGGCCTGTGCCGTTGCCATGGATTCTCGGGTTCGGGATTATGCCCTGCCCTCTCATATTTCCAGGGAGCCCGGCATGGCTCAGGCCTTGCGCCTATGCGGTATCGACGAGTATGACGTGCCTCTTACGGCCGGCCTTTCCCTGGGAGAAGGGACGGGGGCCGTCTTGGGCGTTATCCTGCTCAAGACGATGATGTACGCCGTTTGGCATATGGCCACCTTAGACGGCATCAATCAGGAAGCTCAGGAACGATATGATAAACGCCAAGGAGATGCGCACCATGGATGACGTAACGAGAGAAAGGGCCCGGGCTGTCTTTGCCCGATTAGGCCTGACAGAAGAACAAGCGATAGAACTTTTTTATAAGCGGACCATTGAGGTCGGACGGATGCCATTTGCTGCGTCTGAGGAAAAAACGCGGAAGATGAAGAAAAAACGGATGAACGAGCGTTTTGCCGAATGGGATGCTTTCTAATTTGTTTACTTAAATATTCCTCGTATATATTGACAAAAATGCTATTTCATCGTATCCTAATAGTAGGTAATTTTTAAATATCTAGAAAGGTAGATGTATACAGATGGATAAGAAGCAGTTCATGGAAATGTGTAAGGCATTGTCCAATGAAACGCGGGTAAATATCCTGATCTGGCTCAAAGATCCGGAAAAACATTTTCCTGGTAAAAAGCTTCATCTGTCTCCAGATACAGCCGACTGCCCTGGTGGCATCTGCGTTGGTTCTATTCAGGATAAAGCTGGGATTTCGCAATCGACGATTTCTCACTATTTGGATATGCTGCAGCGTGCCGGCTTATTGTCGACAGAACGCGTTGGGCGCTGGACTTACTATCGCCGCAACGAACAAGCGTTACAGGAACTATCCCGTTTCATCGGTCAAGATTTATAGACCGCCATTTCTAAAAAAAGAGCGTCTGCTCCCGAAGGCCTTTGGGTCTTGGTGAGCAGGCGCTTTTCTTTTGTTCGAAGATGATCGTGAAATTAGAAGATGTTTTCTTGTTTATGTGCATTATTGTTTCAATATTCGCCATAATGTTGTGCGACTGATTTTGAGTTCATTCGAGATCTCTTGATATGTATAGTGGAATATCTGACGTAGTGTTTCTACGCCGTCTTTAAAATCGGAAATATCTATAACCGGCCGTTGGTTTAGTGCCGGATGTTGGGTGTAGATATCTGATTTTAGCATATCTTTACCTATAGATTCCAGCAACATGTTATAGCGATATAACGCGGTTTTGTTGGTTGAATTTTTTATACGGATGGCATAGCGGATACTAACTGTTCGAAGTTCAATAACATTTCCCGGCCATGAATAAGTAGTTAATAGATGAGCCATATCTGAATCAAGGCGATGGCTTCTTTTTTGTGGCAAGAGTTGATGAACGTAGCTTTTGAATAAATCTTCTACATCCTCTTGGCGTTGTGCTAAAGGAGGAATTTTCAAGATGAGAATCGATAAAAGGGAACGAAGATCAGATGGTAAGTGGCAATCTTCTGTTTCCGTGGCAATTGTATAGAAACAAATGTCTAGTATCATGGGATTTGGCATCCCGGGACGAAAAAATTGACGTTTGGTCAAGGTATCACGCAAAATGGATAATAAACGAGGTCCGGCGAGATTAATGTGTTTGATTATAATGCTGCCCCCTGAGGCAGCAACTAATAATCCTTCTGTTGATTGCTTCTGATGACTGTAGCCGTATAAAATTTTGACGGCTTCGTCGTCTGTTATCGTTGCACAATCTAGTGTGAGACATAACTTATTGGCTCTTTTTGATGCGTTATGAAGGCAGTGCGCCAACTCTTCTCTACCACTTCCTTCGGGACCGAGTATCATTGTTGCATATTCTATCGGGGATAACTGATAGCATAAACTGACTAAGCTTTTCATGACTTTGGAATGAGCCGTGATTTTTTCTAATTTATAGACAGGGGAAACCGTGTAATATGGTTGCTTTCTATCTTTTTTGCGGTTATGTGGATTTGGATGGAATGTTAAGAGTATGCCGCCAGCGTGTCTACCTACCGTCAAGCGTCGGAGAACGCAGCGCATCATAGTAGCGTTGATAAGGTGAAAACTATCTGTTTGATTGTAACCGCTATCTAAAAACTGCTTTAACTGCAAGTTGGGTAAAATCTCTGTTAAGGGATGATTGATGACTTGATCCTGGCGGAAACCAGTATAGTTTTGCATAGTGTCATTGAAAAATTCGATATGATTGTTTGAATCTGTAATAATGACCCCTAATTGTGAAGTATTTAAAACAGATTCAGCAATAAGGTGAGCTCTTTGGCTGTCATAGAGTTGCTTAATAAGTTCACTAGCCTTTATGCATGCATTTCGAATTGCTTCTTTTCCGGCATAAACGAGTAGAGATGCTTTACCTACTGCATCAGCGGCGTCTTGAACTGCTGCGGGTCCAATCAGGATATCGCAGTCCGTTTTTTGAGCAATCTCATAAAGTTGTGGGATTTCTTCATAAATTAGTTCGGTTAGACTTGCCCGGAGCAATTGCGAATAGAGTTTTAATGGCAACGATGGAGAATAGCGATAGCGCATGAGACCAATTCTTTGATAGCCTTGATCCAGTGCTGACCGGATTGCTTTAAGATAATCTAAATCGCTAACTTCAAAAGGAATAATGGGATCGTGGTAGTGACTGGAAAATAAGGCGGTTCCGGCAGGTCCTGCAATAAAAACGTCACATCCGAGGCGACGAGCTTCGGCAACACAGTCTTCTTGTTCGTTGGCTAGTCCTGATTCAAGGACGATATACTCTACACCCGTATCGGGTAGTTCTTGAATGACTTTTCGGGCTGTTTTGGCAACGCGACTGTATGCCAAAATACAGATGCGAAAAGATGTTGTAGAACTCATCATAATTTTTCCTCCAGATTTGTTTCAATATAAAAAATATACTTCTTTTTGAAACAAATATCAAGAATTAGATGAGTTATTTTTGCAAATTGGCAGGTTGGATAAGGCGGGTTATAATCGAGATAACAAAGCCAGAAAGTATCAAAAAAGGAGAGATTACTATGGGAAATTCGTTGTTGGCACGATTTCTGCCTTCAGAAGGAACGCAATGTTTACTTATGCCAGATTATATAATCATAAATGATACCTTATCGATGGAATCTGTAAATCAGTTGATGACATTAACCCCTAAAATACCAGAAAAGGTTATCGTTTTTATTGATCATGATACGCCTAATAGCTCTATTGAAGTTGGAGAAAGACAACGAAAACTTATTAATTGGGCTATTGAGAAAAATGTTCGGTTGGAAAAATGCCAAGGGATAGGATATTTAAGATTACTAGAAACATATGTACAACCTAATCAAATCATTGTAGGTATAGGGGCCCACATGGCCGGATTAGGTGCAATCGGTGCGTTAGGACTTACTCTTGATGTGACTTCTTTATTCAAGGTTTTATGTGAAGGAACACTTGTGATGTCGAGTCCGAGCATCACGACAATCGCCTTGAAAGGATCTCTTAAGCCTCATGTGACGACACAAGATGCCGCGTTTATGTTGTGTGAATGGATTAAGAAAAAGCATCTTGAGAATAGCCTAGTCGTTTTCATGGATCGACAAGATTTGACGGTAGGAACGCGATTTGATTTTTGTCACTTTATGGAACAAGCAGGGACAGTTAGCGCGTTTTTTACAGAAGAAGTACTCGTAACTCCGCAGGAATTTTTTTTGAACGAGGTTGAAGACGTGGTAGCCTTGCCAGATTCAGATTATAAATTGGCGATTGCGCCGATACAGCCACAGATTGCTGTAAATGAAATTTTTATTGGTGGTTGTCGAGGCGGAAAAATAGAAGATTTGCGTGCGGCAGCAATCATATTAAAGGGCAAACGTGTCTCGTCGAAACTGCATGTTATTGTAGCGCCAGCGACCAGTACTGTTTATAGACAGGCAATACAAGAGGGGCTGATTGACATATTTATTGATAGCGGTGCCGTCGTTATGAATCAAGGTTGCAGTGTTTGTTGGGGCAAGGCACAAGGGATTCTTGATGCGGGAGAAGTGCTTGTTTCCACTGGTTCTTATCAGTATCCGGGGTGCTCGGGAGACAAAGATTCGAAGGTGTATTTGGTCTCGCCCATAACGGCGGCTAAGTGTGCCATAACTGGATATCTGTAAGTTGGATTTATGAAGGAGGGAATGCAATGGAAACACACTTCACTGGAATTATTTGGAAACTTGGTGATGATATTGATACAGATATCATTATGCCAACACAATGGCTGACGCTTGATTCTATGGAAGATATTAAAACACATGCTTTTGAGCCGCTGAGACCAGAGCTGGCCCAGGCTATCCAGCCAGGCGATATTATTGTGGCTGGGAACAATTTTGGATGTGGTTCATCACGGGAGCAAGCCCCAGAAGCTTTGAGTGCGTTAAAAATTAAGTGTATTATTGCTAAATCATTTGCTAGGATTTTCTTTCGTAATGCGATTAACAATGGGCTCTTGCTTATTGAGTCTCCGACGTTAGCAGATCATTGTCAAGAAGGCGATGTTGTGGAGGTTGAAATTAATCGCTGTATACGTTGTAATGATCAAACGTTTCCGATTCCGCAAATTCCAGAAAATCTTTTCAAACTGATTGAAGATGGTGGTCTTGTTAAGAGCATGCAGAAAGAAAATGGAATTTTATAGGAGGAAAGTTATGGGGCATACATTAGCTGAAAAAATTCTCATGCACAATACGGGTGTAACGACATGTCAACCGGGCGATATCGTTATTACTCATCCTGATTGTGTTATGTTTCACGATATTTATACGACCAATGTATATCGGAAATTTGTTGAAATGGGCTTTAGGAAAACCTGGGATCCAGATAAGGTTGTTATTATGTTTGATCATCTTATTCCGCCCTGTCTTCCTTTAGATAGTGATCATATGAAATATGGTCGCCGATTTGCGGAAGAATTTGGGGCGAAAAGGGTTCATATTGCCGATGGAATTTGTCATCAACTCATGCCGGAATTAGGGTATGCTAAACCGGGTGAAGTGATTTTTGTTACTGATTCTCACACAACGACGTATGGTGGTGTCAGTGCCTTTGCCACAGGGATTGGCTATACTGAAATGGCGGCAGTCCTAGGAACCGGAGAAATGTGGATTCGTGTTCCAAGTGCCATCAAAATAAAAATTGACGGTGATTTACCGGAGGGAGTTTACTCAAAAGATATTGCATTGCGTATCTTAGGAGACCTAACAGCGGATGGTGGGACTTATAAATCTTTGGAATTTTGTGGTTCTACCATTGATGCCATGTCAGTTGATGAACGGTTAACGATTGCCAATATGGCTGTTGAATGCGGAGCTAAAGTCGGATTGTTTGCACCTACAAGGGAAACCTGCGCTTATAGTGGTATTGATTATAAGCAAGTGTCTTGGTTGAAATTTGATGACGATGCAGTTTATGAAAGAGTATTAACTTATAAGGCGGAAGAGTTTGTTCCTTATATTGCAGCACATCCTTTTGTGGATAATGTAAAGCCGCTTTCTGAATTATCAGGAATGAAGGTTGATAAAGTCTTTATTGGTTCTTGCACGAATGGGCGTCTTCAGGATCTGGCAATTGCTGCTAAAATTTTAAAAGGTCGTAAAATTGCTCCGGCTGTTGAATTACTTGTTACCCCCGCATCGCGTTCGATTTTTAAAGAGGCACTTAAACGGGGATATATTACTACGCTTGTCGATGCTGGGGCTATGGTTACACATCCGTATTGCTCACTCTGTGAAGGTCGCAGTGGAGGTCTTTTAGCTCCAGGCGAAGTATTATTAGGAACTAATAATAGGAATTTTCTTGGGCGGCTTGGTAGTCCGGAATCACAAACTTATTTGAGTAGCCCAGCCGTTGCTGCGGCGACAGCTGTTAATGGATATTTGACAAATCCCGAGGATTTATGATCGGGATTAGCAAGGAGTGAATCATGAACTTCGATATACATGAATGGAAAGATATTTCATCTACATCTCTTTCCGATGCTATGAAGGGATTACAGACAATGAGGGCTGATATTAAGCCTTTAAAAATAACTGCGCGAGTAGTTGGCCCTGCCTATACAGTACAAATTGTAGATGCTGATTGCGCTGCTGTTTTTCGGGCTTTACGGGATGCTCGTCCAGGCGATGTTTTAGTTATTGCTGCTCAAGGTACGATGGAGGCAGCATTCCTTGGAGAAGTTATCGTGACAATTGCTCAGACTCGGGGGTTGGCCGGAATTATTGTTGACGGTTGTATTCGAGATACTCAAGCTATCTTTGCTAAGGATTTTCCTGTTTTTTCGAAAGGAGCAGTTCCCTCTAGCCCGGCTATTAATTATTTAAGTAAAGTTCAGCAGACCGTTAATTGTGGTGGTGTAGCGGTACATCCAGGTGATTTTGTCTATGGTGATGCTGATGGTGTTGTCATTGTTCCACAGTTAGAAAAAGAAAAAGTATTGGCTAAAGCAAAAGCTAAAGAGAAAAAGGATTTGTGGAAGTTAAGAGAAGTTGTCACTGATGTAGCGTTACTTGAAGAGTTTTTAACAAAAGCATGTGGTGACAATCAGAAACGTACCGATGTTGATATGAAAGGAGAAATAAAAGATGAAACGTATTTGGCATGATATCCCCTGTATGCTCTTTAAAAAGATTCCTGCAGCAGCAATGATTATTCCGATGTTCCTATCCATTATTTTTAATACGATATTTCCCGATTTTGTAAAAATAGGTAGCTTAACGACCGCTATTTTTGCTAAATCGGCAGTAGTGCCATTGACAGCGGCTGTACTTTTCTTTGCGGGGACACAGCTAAAAATGAATGAAGCACCGGAAGCGTTGAAGCGGGGGGGAATCTTACTTCTGGGAAAATTTTTTGTGGGGTATGCTGTTGGAACACTTTTTTCCCTTATTTTTGGTCAGGCTGGCTTATTGGGAATTTCAACATTAGCCGTCTTTACTGCATTGCTTAGTTCTAATGGGTCTATTTATCTTGCTATCGTTGGGGAATATGGTGATGATCAGGATATGGGGGCGTATAGTCTCCTTTCCTTAAAGGATGGTCCCTTCCTCACGATGATTGCTCTTGGTGCATCTGGAGCTAGTTCTATTCCGATACACTCGCTTTTTGCAACTATTTTTCCGATGTTGTTGGGAATTGCTTTAGGTAATCTCTATCCAGGGACTCGTTCCTATTTTAAAGGCGGCACTAAAGTTCTTATTCCTCTTGTGGGTATTTCTGTAGGTGCCTCATTGAACTTGATGATGCTTTTCAAGGGAGGCATAAGTGGTATTGTTCTCGGGCTGGTAGCCTTTATTGCTGGGGGTATAATTCTGGTTGGTCTAGATAAATTAATCTTGCGTCGTCCGGGCTATGCCGGAGCTTCCTTAGCTTCTGTTGCAGGCAGTGCTGTTGCAACTCCTACTATTGTTGCAGGGGTCGTTCCTGGAATGGAAGAAGCGGCAGCTGTTGCTTCGGTTCAAGTCGCTGCGGCAGTCATTGTGACGGCTATTCTCTGCCCGATGCTTTCCTCTTGGGCCCTTAAAAAGTGGGGTGCTCCGCGATATAATCAGACTTATGAAGCGGATGACAGGTCTGTTGCTAAAGTAACAATAGGGCTTTCTGTGAAAAAGTAAGAAATGAAGGAATAGGATAAAAATAAGAAGGACTTCGAGTTCATTTTGAATTTGAAGTCCTTCTTCACGTTCAGGTCGTTATAATGGGTAATATAGACTTATAGGCTAAGTAATAGCGCGCAAGGTACGTTGTCTTTTACTTTGTAATCATATTTTCGGCGGCAAAGCCCTGTTGATTGGCATAGTCGCCTTCCAGTATTTTGATGGGAATGAATCCGTCGTAGGCTTTGTCCTCGGTAATCTGGATTCGCGTCGGCTTGGCGAAAATCAGGATTTTATCGGAGCGGACGAGGGCGCGGATCGTTTCCATGTCGCGGTTGCGGCTGGCTTTTAGAAAGACGGGAATCGTCTCTTTATCGGGGATGACATAGGTCCCGCGCATCATGAGGTAACGGCCGCTGCTGGATGGCAGGCGATGCTCTTTGGGCTGAGCTTCTTTTTCTGCATCGCTCATGTCTGGGACGCCGTCTTGGGAATACTGGGAAAAGTTGACGTTCGACTGATTGGCCTCACGCTGGCGATGAATGTAGTGAATGGTGAGGACCAGACAGAGGATGACGAAGGGCAAGAGGAGGATATTCGTATAATGACTCCATTTGCTGTATTTTCCCTTCTCTTCTTCGGCTTCTTCTCCATCCGGGTCTGCTTGTTCGAGAACTTCCGTGCGGGGCCGCAGGGCTCCGGCCATGACCGATGACAAGGGCATGCCGTACGTTGAAATGGGATAGCGTTCTTCGAGCCAGCTCAGTCCGCAGATACAGGCCATGGCCCGACTGATGGCGCTGTCCATGTCGACGGCGATGTCCATGCGATGGAGGATGGAGGTCAAGGAGTCGTTGGCCAAATTAGGAATATAGGTCGCAGCCAGGAACTGCAGGTCCCGGATATAGACGTCATGGATGGGCCATTTGCGTCCGGACGCTTCGTAGCTGGCCTTGATAGATGTGAATAATGCTTCTGAATGGTAGGCCGATAGGAAGGCATCTCCGATGAGGACCGATATCTCTTCATCCCAGACGGCATCGAAGGGTTTACTGTCTTTCAGCCTGGCTTCGGTTACATGACGGGTTTCAACGGGCCCTTCGCGGGGCTTGATGAGATATGAAATGCCATGGACGTTCCCGTCACTAATCCAGGCCAAGGCCAGCCGGCAAATACTATTTGGATTGTCGTTTGCCAGATCTGCGGCAATGGCGATCGATGAATTGATTTCTCGCCGCCGCAGGGATTCCAGCGCCTTTTGGGTATTGCTGTTCATGACGGGCAACCTCCGTAAGTGAAGCGTTCTTAGTGGCCGCGTTGTTTATAGTACGGGCGGAAGGTGCGGCGCTGCCGCTTTGGTGTCTGTTTAAGCTTGAAGTAGTTGTGTTTTACGGTGCGGTTTTTTTCGTCCGTAAACGTATTGACTTCAAAGAGATTCAACGATTCGATGAAGGGAACGAATTTCTTGTACCCGAAGTTGCGGACGTCGAAGTCGGAGAACTGTTTGCTCAGGAGATTCCCCAAGGTTCCGGAGAAAATCCAGCCGTTGTCGTCGGAGTTTTCTTCGGTCAGTTTGATGAGGGCCTGGCGGATGGTTGAGAAGTCTTTTCCGGGCGTCTTGCCGGAAGAAGGAGTCTGTTCTGACGGAGCCGGAGTATGTTCGCTTTCCGTTTCATTGGGCTGGGTTTCCACAGGATGAGTTTCAGCTTCAGCTTTTTCCGGCTTTGCAGCATCCGCTTCCGGGGCTGTTTCTTCATGTTCGGCCTGTTCGATATCGTCAGCATCGTGTTCTTCGGCTTCTTCCCAAAGGACGTCGAGGTAGAGAAACTTGTTGCAGGCTGAGATAAAGGAGCGGGGCGTCTTGCTTTCGCCCATGCCTAATACGTACTTTTGCGATTCCCGAAGGCGCGATGCCAAACGGGTGAAGTCACTGTCCGATGATACGATGCAAAATCCGTCGAGATTGCTCTGGTACAATAAATCCATGGTGTCGATGATGAGGGCCGAGTCCGATGAATTTTTGCGGATCGTATTGCTGTACTGCTGGATGGGCTGGATGGCGTTGTCGAGAATCGTGTTGCGCCATGAAGCCATCTGCGGCGTCGTCCAGTTGCCGTAAATTCGTTTGTAGACGACGTTGCCAAGGTTATTGGCTTCCGAAAGGATGACGTCGATATATTTACTGGAAATATTTTCGGCGTCGATGAGAACGGCGAGTTTCATTTCTTGATTCATAGTTGTTTTACCTCTGTTTTCATTACGTTTCATCAATACATATGGCCTTAGCGGATAAATTCAAAGCGAAATTTCCGACCCGGTGTAATGGTGTCGATGAGAAATTCTTCTTCAGGCAGAATTTTCGCAGCTATATTAGTCCGTTCTTCCGGCTCAAGTTCTCGTTTTACAATCTGCACTTCGCCCATGTAGCGCAGAAAATCGACATTGTCAATGGTGATGTCGCCGCGGCGAAGACTGCGGAATCCGGCACTGTCCGGTTCGACGATGCGGCCGTCTAAATGGCTTCGGCTGTTGCCGGCGCGGACGACGTCGCGTGACGGGTCGGGGCGGGACGTAAAGGTATGGGACAGGAGGTCCTGCACATAGGGGTCGCGGATTAAGAAACGGGCTTTTAGGACGACGACACCTGTTTCTTCCCGGCCGGCGCGGGACAGTTCGCGAAGCTCCGTAAGGGAAGGCCGGTCGTCGCCGATGAAGACCGACTGCAGTCCTAAGGCGGCCAGATGGCGGGCGGCCAGACTGACGGGCTGACGGCGATGTTCTTCGAGGGTCGGCAGTCCTTCTGATAAGGGGGCTCGGCGTCCTTCACTGCTGGCAATGAAGGCACCTACGGAAAGCCCGTAGGATTGGAGCATGTTCGTCTGGGCGATGAAATAATCGCGGTCAAGGCCTGTGTGCGGCCTGGGGTAGAAGTTGTGCAGTCCGTCGACGGCTTCCAAGCGAGCTCCTTTTTTTTGTAGCTCTTTCAAGCTGTCTTCCGTCAAGGTCGAGGCATTGAGTTGTACCTGGATGACCTGACTGTAGAGGGCTATTTTTTCGACATCGAAGCCGTCGTCGAAGCGAACGGTCGTAATGCCGAGCTTGGCAAGTTTTACCGGTTCAACACGGTTCATTCCTAAGAGGGCTGCCGAGGCCGGAGAGATGTCGGCGACGACGTCCATGCTATTTTCGCGGGCTGATGCCAAGACGGCATCCAGTTCTCGATGAAAGGCTGCGGCATCCGTTTCAGGAATATGGAAAGAGGTGAACAGACGGTGAATGCCTAAGGCTGCCGCTTCTTCAATAAGTCCCGTTTTTTCTCGGATGCTGCCCCGGAGGCCGGGGTAGATCGAAATGCCTGTGTCCATTTATTCATCCTCCTTTGGATCATCAAAACCCAGCAGATATGTAGCTATGAAGCCTGCCGCATAGGCTGCCAAGAGGCCTAAGAGATACATGGGGATGTTGTCTGTTCCGGCAGCCAGGGGCAGGCCGGAAATACCAATTGTGGCAGCGCCTACCATATAGGCTGCCTGGACGGCTCCGCCGACAGCACCACCGATGCAGGCCCCGATGAAGGGGCGCCCTAAGGGGAGTGTGACGCCGTAGATGAGGGGTTCGCCGATGCCCATGAGGCCGACCGGGAGGGCCGAGGCAATGGTCTTTTTCAACCCTTTGTTTTTGGTTTTCAGATAGACGGCCAGAGAGGCTCCGACCTGACCGCCGCCGGCCATGGCCAAAATCGGCAGCAGGATGGTTACGCCGTAGCGGGACAATAATTCCGCGTGAATCGGGGTCAGCCCTTGGTGAATCCCGACCATGACCATGGGCAAAAAGGTCCCGCCTAAAATAAAGCCTGTCAAGGCACCTCCGCTTCCGATGGACTTTGTGGCGGCGTAGCCGATGGCTTCGGATAAATAGCCGCCCAAGGGCTGACAGATAAAGAGGGCCATGAAGGTCGAGATGACGACGACGGCTAAGGGCGTGACAAAGAGGTCGACCATATCCGGAACGATGCGATGGAGTTTCTTTTCAAGCCATGATGAAAAGAAGACAACCAAGAGGACGGCGATGATGCCGCCCCGGCCGGGAACGAGATTATCCCCGAAGAGCGTAATCTGTGCCAGACCGGGATGACTGAGGACGGCAGCCATGACGCCGCCTAACATGGGGGAGCCGCCGAATTCCTTGGCAGCGTTGATGCCGACGAAGATATTCAGTCCGAAAAAGGCGGCGTTGCCGGCAATGGCCAGCATTTGAAATAAGGGCCCGGCGGCCAGGGTCGGGTCGACCTTCACGGCGATATTGAGCAGGCCCGTAATCAGACCGCAGGCAATAAAGGCCGGAATGATGGGTACGAAGATGTGGGCGATTTTCTTTAAGGCCTGTTTGGCCGGGGTCGCATTTTTCTGTCGGATTTCTTCGTGCAGGGCTTTGCCGTCAAAGGGGCTTTGCGGACTTCCTTCTGCAGGCTTTTTGGCCGATGGCTTGCTGTTACTGTCATCATCGACGATTTTTGCAAAAGCCTGATAGAGTTTCGTCGCCTTTCCGGGGCCGACGATGATCTGCCATTCGTCGCCCGAACGGTTTACGCCCATGACGCCGGGAAGTTTCGCCAGGTCTTCTTTGGTGAAATGCTCGTCCGTTACGGTCAGGCGCAGGCGGGTCATGCAGTTGTAGGCTTTTTGGATATTTTCGGCAGGTCCGGTGATGGCGTAGATATCCCTGGCCAGTTTATCGTAATCCATGGGAAGCCTCCCTGATTACGGCAGCGACGTAGCCCTTCGCTGCTGCTAATTTGGCGTCTGCTTCTGCGGCAGATAGGCCGAGGAGTACCATGACGATAGCTGTTTTGGCATGGCCGTTACTTTCTGTCAAGGCGTCGATGGCATCCTTTCGGCTGCAGCCGGTGGCGGTCATGACGATGCGCCGGGCCCGTTCTTCGAGCTTCTTGTTGGATGATTTTACGTCGACCATGAGATTACCGTATACTTTTCCTAAACGGATCATGGAACCGGTCGACAGCATATTGGCAATCATTTTTTGAGCCGTTCCGGCCTTCATCCGCGTCGAGCCGGTGACGACTTCCGGGCCGACGACGGCACAGAGGTCGATATCGGCACAGGCCCCGATGGGGGAGTTTGGCGAGCAGTCAATGGCAATGGCAGCGGCGCCGATACTTTTGGCATAGGTCAGGGCGCCGACGACATAAGGCGTTCTGCCGGAGGCGCTGAGGCCGACGACGACGTCGCGGGCGGTAAGCTTTTTTTCTCTCAAATCGGCCTGCCCGAGGTCCGACGAATCCTCCGCCCCTTCTTTAGCTCGGAAAATGGCATCATAGCCGCCGGCGATAAGGCCTTGAATCTGTTCGGGATCTGTGCTGTAGGTTGGCGGACATTCGACGGCATCGAGGATTCCCAATCGGCCTGACGTGCCCGATCCGACATAGAAAAGACGGCCGCCCTGACGCAGCCGGTCAGAAATGACGTCGACGGCACGGGCAATGGCCGGGATGATTTCCTTTATGGCTTCGGCAACTTTATGGTCTTCATCATTGATGACGTGCAGCATGGCCTCCGTCGAAAGCCGGTCGATCTGTTGACTGTGAGGATTTCGCTGTTCCGTTGCCAGTGATTCTAATTCAATCATAGTATTCCTTTCTTACCCTCTTTCCTCGGTGATGAAGAGCTGTCTTGGCGGCTCTTTCAGGAAAGGTCTCTATATATCTAATTATAGAGAGTGTTGACAGTAGTTGCAATAGGGCTTTTTTTCGGAAGGCATGCCTTTATTTTTTTGCTGTTTCATGGTATTATTAATCTGCATGCAGCAGGCCTGTGTGTCATGTGCGCCCATAGCTCAGCTGGATAGAGCAGCAGTTTCCTAAACTGCGTGTCGGATGTTCGAGTCATCTTGGGCGCACCATTTTTTATTTGTAAATTATATACTTACTATTAATCCATAATACTATTACCGGAAAGGTGGGTTTCCTCATGTCTGATATGAAGGACCGAGTTGCTTCTTTCCATGAAGAAGTCATGCACGATGCCGATTTTACGCTGCCGGAGGCGATTGCTGAAGCCAAACGCTGCCTCAACTGCAAAGTTCCTCAGTGCCGCAAGGGCTGTCCGATTGAAAATGAAATTCCGCAATTCATCCATGCGTTGACCTTGGGGGATTTTGGCGCAGCTGCTGCGCATATTTATAACCGCAGTGATTTGCCGGCCATTTGCGGCCGTATCTGTCCGAGAGAAAAGCAGTGCGAAGGCCACTGCATCCTCGGCAAAAAAGGTCAGCCCGTTGAAATCGGAAAGCTCGAACGCTTTGCAGCAGACATGGCCCTGGAAGGGAAATTTATGGATCAGCCGGTCAGCAAGAAAACAGCCGGAAACGTTGCTGTCATCGGCTGCGGTCCTGCCGGTATGGCAGCGGCTCGTGAACTGGCTAAGCGCGACTACGATGTTACCATCTATGAAGCCGCGTCTCATCCGGGCGGTACCATGACCTACGGTATCCCGACTTTTCGCCTTCATAAAGAGCTCTTGCAGCGAGAAGCCCGGGTACTGACCGACATGGGCGTTACCATCGAATACGGTGTTAAAATCGGCACCGATAAGAGCCTTGACGAATTGAAATCGTCCTTTGATGCCGTCTTTATCGCTGTCGGCACGATGGATGGCTGGAACCTCGGCGTTGACAATGAAGATGTGGAAGGTATCGTCGAAGCAGAACCGTTCCTGCGTCAAGTACAACTGGCTCAGGACGGCGAATTTGACCCGGAAAACCTGCCCGTCCGGGCAGGCGACAAGGTCATCGTCATCGGTGCCGGCAATGTGGCCATTGATGCGGCCCGCACGTCCCTTCGTCTCGGCGCCGACGTTACCATCGTTTACCGCCGGGCGGAACGAAATATGAAATGCCTGCCGTCTGAATATGAAGAAGCGAAAGCCGACGGTGTCCGCTTCCAATTTTATTCGGCACCGAAGGCTGTCCTTGGAGAAGGCCGTGTTGAAGGTCTTCGTTATGAACGGCAGCAGATTCTCGAAGACGCTACCATGGTGCCGACGGGAGAATTCGGGGTCGTACCGGCCAATAAGATCATCGCAGCTATCGGTAATAAGCCGGAACTTCCGGTCATCAAGTCCTTCGGCATTTCTTCCAATGACGACGGCTATATCGCCGTCAAGGATACGCCGTACGGCATGACCAGCAAGGAAGGCGTCTTTGCTGCCGGTGATATCGTCCACAAACCGCAGACCGTCGTTTTAGCTATGCGCGAAGGACGAAAAGCGGCAGAGGGCATCGACCAGTATTTAAAGGCTAAAAAAGTAATGGAAGCTGTAAAAGCTTAGGGGGCAAATAGGATGAGTGAGTTGATTCGTCAGATTCTTAATACGAATGAAAAGTTTGTTAAACAGTCCTTGTCACAAGGAGGTTTCGACGACGTCAGCAAATATCCGCGCCGCCACCTGGCTGTGTTGACTTGTATGGACACACGCCTTTTAAATTTTTTGGAACCGGCTATGGGCCTCGTCCGCGGTGATGCCAAAATCATCAAAGTCGCCGGCAATACGGCCTTTGAAGACTTCGACAGTGTCATCGGCAGTCTGATGGTTGCCGTTTACGAACTCCATGTCCATGAAATCATCGTCATGGGTCATGATGACTGCGGCATGCTCCATACGACGGCCGACAGCCTGTGCCGCCACATGGTGGAAGAAGGTATCGATGAAACGGCCATTGACGCTATCCGACCGCAGCTTAAGCAGTGGGCCGACCCGGTTACGGACGTCGATACGTCGGTCTGTGATACGGTGCGCCGACTGCGGGCAAATCCCTACTTACCGAAATCCCTTACGATTTATGGAATGGTCATCCATCCTCATACGGGCGAAATCCGTGTTGTTGACGATGGAGAAGACCGGAAATAGGAGGTTTTATGAGTTTAGTAACCCAAAGAATGGAAGAACACGCCGCTGTCTTAGAAGCGACGAAAGCATTAATTCCCGATATTGAAAAAGCCGGGGCTCTCATTAAAGAAGCCCTGGCTTCAGGCCACAAAATCCTCTTTTGCGGCAATGGCGGCAGCGCCGCCGACTCGCAGCACCTGGCTGCTGAAATCGTCGGTCGTTTTCAGAAAGAACGGCCGGCCTTCCCGGCTATCGCCCTGACCGTCGACACGTCGATCTTGACGGCCGTCGGAAATGACTACGGCTTTGATACGGTATTCCGGCGTCAGGTCCATGCCCTTGGTGAAAAAGGAGATATCCTGATTGGCATTTCGACGTCCGGCAACAGCGGCAACGTTCTCGAAGCCATTGAAGAAGCCCGTGCGAGGGGCCTTACGGTTATCGGCATGACGGCCTATGGCGGCGGTAAGATGAAAGATGTCTGCGACATCTGCCTGGCCATTCCGGCTAAGGTAACGGCACGGGCTCAAGAAATGCATATCATGATCGGCCATATTCTTTGTGAAATCGCTGAAGAAGATATGTAATTAACGGACGACGCTTTGGAACTGCTTGTTGTCTCTGATTTTATCGAAATGACTCTGGGTCCGGGCAGCCTCCTTTACGGATTCACCGCCGAGGTCGATGGCTTGTTTTAAATAAGGCAGGGCTTGGTCTGCTTTTCCCAGGTCGCCGTAAATTGTCGCAATGCCGTAATAACTCCAAGTGTTTCCCGGGTCGGCTGCGATGACATTTTTAAAGTACGTAATGGCCTTATCGTACTGGCCGTCGATTTTACAGGCCAGGGCCATGTTATACAAAGAGGCCATATCTTTTGGGGCTAACTGCAGGGCTTGCTCTATAAGGGCAATGCCTTGCTCAACGTCCTTTTTATTTCCCGTTTCATTGCCGCGCATGGCCAGGGTAACGCCTTTGTTGCTGAGAGCCTGATAGTTGTCGGCGTCAAGGGAAAGGGCTTTGTCGAAGTCGAGAAGGGCTTTGTCATAGTCTCCAGCCTGATAGTTTTTAATCCCTTCGTCGCTGGCGGCTTTAGAATCGGTCTTGATGGCCGGGGCAGAAGGGGCTTTCGTGGCCTGTATGGGCTTTGCCTGCTGCGATGATATCGGCTGGGGGCTGCACCCGCTGGTCCACACGGCGGCTGCGGCTAGGAGCAGGATTGCTGCGTATTTTTTATTCATCGTTATTTCTCCTATTCGTCAGTCTGGAAAACATATGAAACAAATCATTAATAAATGGGATATTCTCCTCGTTGCCGTCCTCCTCGTCTTATCCCTTATTCCGGAGGGTATCTTTTACATGACCGGGAATGATGCGGCTGTTCACGATACGTATGCTGTCATTCAAGTCGACGGCAAAATATATAAAGAAGTCCCCTTGTCAGGTCATCAGGGAACGGAGACGATTCCTATCAAGACGGACCACGGCTATAATCTGGTCGTCGTCAAAGATGATACCATTGGCATCGTCGAAGCGGACTGCCCGGATAAAATCTGTATCGGCGAGGGCTTTATCAGCCGTCCCGGGGCAACCGTCGTTTGCCTGCCTCATAAGCTGCTGATCGAAGTCAAGTCTGCCGGGGGCGGCGAACCGGATGTCATTCCGGCCCATTAGAGGTGGCTTATGAAAAAAACGTTTCGCATCATCATGTTGAGCCTGTTTATCGCTCAATCCTTAGTCCTATATATCGTCGAAGGCATGCTTCCCGTTCCTTTTATTGCGCCGGGGGCTAAGCTGGGGCTGGCCAATTTGATTACGGTCATCGCCATGTACTCCCTGCCGCGAAAACGGGATGTCTGCCTTATTCTCTTCGTTCGCGTCCTCTTAGCGGCCGCTTTTGGCGGTGGGATTAACGCATTCTTTTACAGCGTGGCCGGTGCTGTCCTCAGTTTAGGCGTCATGCTCCTTCTCAAGGGAGCCGGGAAGTTTTCGATTCTCGGCGTCAGCATGGCCGGCGGCATCTTCCATAATCTCGGGCAGGTCCTCGTTGCCTCGCTGGTCGTGGCCAACCTTAAAATCATGCTGTACCTGCCGGTTCTGGCCGTAGCCGGAGCGGGAACGGGGCTTCTCATCGGCATTACCTCGGTATTTACCCTGAGGCATTTGAAGAAACTGCCAATCTATAAAAGGATGCAGGAATAATTATATCGGATATGATGGCCTTAGGGCTGTAAGCTGACGGAGTCTATGATTTCGTCAGCTAATTTTATCTTATCATCCTTATTTTCATCACAGGCCACGACGACAATCCAGGTCACAGGCCCGTCTGAAAATCCAAGGAGGCGCGCCCGCATGGATCTTTTTTCGTAGGTAAAGGTTGCGTTGCGGACTACGGCGGGTTTTCCGTCCAGCGTCCGTTCTTCTTGCGTGGTTGAAACGTTTTCGGCTCCGATTTTGGCTAAGACCGCCTGTGTTGTCGTATCGACCGTCTGGGCAAGGTTCTGTCGGACGGCGTCTTCTTGTTTCAGGTGGAGGTCATCGGCCATTTTTCGGACGTCGACACGGTTGGTGTAAACGGCGATGTAAAGACCGGCATCGTTTTCACCGTAGAGGCGACTGCCTTCATAATAAGGCTTGGCGGCGGGACTTACGGGAATGGGCAGGTCGAAGCTTTGCAGGTTGCCCGGTAATTTTATGGAAATAGCCGAACCGAGGCCGTCGACACGTTTTTCTTTTAAGGTGATGGTATAGCAGGCCGTCAAGGTAAGGGCCAAAATGGGCAGCAGTACGATCAGAATCAGAAATCGAATTCGCGTGTGAATCATAAAATACCTCGCAGAATGTAGACAGAAGGCGATATCCGTTTTTCTTCAAACCGCTTATTTACGGGCTTCACGGAAGGCATCGGCCAGTGAAAAGGTGAGGGGGCCGGTGACTTTAGTAGCGTCGATGATAGGCTGCATGATGTGGCGGAATTCATCGCTCTTCTTGGATAATACATATAGTTTTGAAGTGTTGCGGGCATCCCACAAGGCGTCGTGCATTTGGCCGTCGAAGGTTTCGCCAAGGGTGCTGACTGCTTTATCCAGGGATATGACGTTGTCGAGCCCCAGCAGATTGCAGTAAATCTGTTGAAAATTCTGCCAGTGTTCGAGCATCCAGCGGACGCGTTCATCTTCTTTAGCATTGGTAATTTTGAGACGGAGTTCGCTGTCGAGCTGACGCCAGTCGTTTTCGCTCCAGGCATACATCTCGTAATCGTTGGGACAGCCTTCATTGCACCAGGTGAGAAAGTGATCGAAGGCTTCGGTGAAATGGGGCTTTCCCTTTAACATTTCCATCGTAATGCCCGTCAATTCTTGGCAAGTCTGATTCATGGTCGTCGTGTATTCCGGCATGACGTATTCTTTATAGGCAGAGATTTCATTGCCTTCTTCGTCTATCTTGACGGCACCGATTTCGATGATTTCGCCCTTACACGTTCGGCGTGCTTCTTTTTGGTCGCGCCCGATGGGGTTCATCTCGAAGTCGACGAATACTGCTTTCATAGGTCAGGCTCCTTTCTGATTCATGATGATAATTTTTATTATACCATAATAAAAAGGCCTCGTGCAGAAGATATTATGCACGAGGCCTTGTAGTGTCTATCTTTTTTGAAGACTGTCTTTTAGAAGCGATGGCTTAGAATGCCGGGAGAATCGTTCCTTGGAAGTGTTCGTCGATGAACTGTTTAATCGGGGCAGACTGATAAATAGCGAGGACCTTTTTGTAGGTTTCGTTGTTTTCATCGCCTTGGCGAACGACGAGTACGTTGGCATACGGCGAGTCCTTCGATTCAACGAGGAGGGAATCCTTCTGCGGGTTCAGACCGGCCGGAATGGCGTAGTTGGTGTTGACGCAGGCCAGGTCCGTGTCATCGAGAGAACGGGGAATCTGAGCGGCATCGAGTTCGACGAACTGGAGATTTTTCGGATTGGCCGTAATGTCCGTTACCGAAGCGTCTACGGAGTTGCCGTTCTTCAAAGTAATCAGGCCGGCCTGCTGGAGCAGGAGCAAGGCCCGGGCACCGTTGGTCGGGTCGTTCGGAATCGTTACCTTGGCGCCGTCGGCGACGTCTTTGAGATCTTTATATTTATGGGAATAAACGGCCATGGGCAGGATAATCGTCTTGCCGATGGAAACGAGCTTTAAGCCCTGTTTCTTAACGACGTTATCGAGGTACGGCTGGTGCTGCATGGAGTTCATATCGAGGTCTCCGTCGGCCAGGGCCTTGTTGGGCTGGACGTAGTCGTTGAATTCGACGACTTTGATGTCGAGGCCTTGTTTGGCAGCTTCTTTGGCGACTTCTTCCATGACTTCTGCATGGGGACCGGCGGTGACGCCGACTTTGATTTCTTTCTTGTCACCGGAGGCAGCGGAATCGCTGGAGGATCCGCAGCCGGCGACAGCCAGGCAGGCCGTGGCGATGAGGAGGGCTGCAAAGACTTTTTTTACCGTTATTTTCATGTAAATCATATCCTTTCTGAAAGTAAATGGAAGTTGTCGCTCAAAAAGAAAAGCCGTCATTCAGATGACGGCTCGGATTGCGATTCGTTCATCTGCCGGTAATATACCGCTGGACTTGGCACCTATCCCGATTGGGGGTTGCCGCAGCGTCATCGGGCCATTCCCTCGGCTGCTCTTGATGAAAGACAATGTGTTGTTGATGGTGTATATAGTACCATTGAGAGAATACACTGTCAAGTCCTTTTTTGCTTTTCTTGAGAATTTTTTTGTCTCATGTTATAATGAACCTACTCATCGGAGGGCTTTATACCCGTATTGTATCAGGCTGGATAAGATGTCGCAGCAGCCATTGTCCGGAGGTCCTGCAAGTCCGTATATTTGCAGGTCGACGTAAGGGCAGTCAGGTCTGTTGTGGTTTTTTATCCGGCTTTTTTTGCGCACATAGCTTCGAGGTGATAAAACATGCAGTTTGAACGGGATTTACATTGGCAGATTTATTCGGCAAAAGCCTTTTACTTTATCGGCGGTTTCGGCTTTACGACGTGGGCGTCGCTCATTCCTTTCTTGAAACGGCACCTGGCGATACCGGCCGACCACTTGGGCTTTCTCTTGCTGGGAATCGGCCTCGGGGCCTTGATCATGATGATGCTGGCCGGTACCATTGCGGCCCGTCTCGGCTGCCGTCGTTCCTTGACCATCGCCGGCTTGTGCATCGCTGCCTTTTTGAATCTCTTGTGCTACATGCCGGCCTATGGGCTGGCTGTCCTGACGGCGGTCTGCCTCGGCGCTTCTTTAGGCCTCATGGATGTCGTCGTCAATATCAACGGCATCTTTATCGAACGCAAAGTTCGTACGCGCATCATGTCGGGCCTGCAGGCCATGTGGTCTCTGGGCAATTTCATGGGCGCCGCCTTCTTTGCCTTTTTGCTCCAATTCCACCTTCCCTGGCAGGGCGTAGCCTTTGCCAGTTCGGCCGTCATCATGGCCTGCGTTTTCTTTTTCGGGCCGCACTTGCACAATGAACGCCAGGCCGCACAAGAACGGCCGCACTTCATACGGCCCAAGGGCCAAATCGCCGTCATCGGCCTTATTTGTATGATTGCCTTTCTCGTCGAAGGCGCTATCGATGACTGGAGCGGCGTCTTCATGACCCTTGAAAAGGGCATCGATATCTCCCGGTCGGGCTTGGGGCTGACCTTGTTTACGGCTTCGTCCTTCATTACCCGCCTGGCAGGGGATACGCTGACCATGCATTGGGGACCGCGGCGCCTTCTTGCCCTGTCCCTGCCCGTTGCCTTTTTTGGATTTATCGGACTCTTGACGATCAGCGAAGGTTGGCTGCTCTTCCTGTCCTTCATTTTAATCGGTCTCGGTACGGCCAATACGGTACCTATTTTCTATTCCCTCTTAGGGCGGCAGAAAGTCATGCCTATTTCTGATGCCGTCTCGTCGGTCAGTACCATCGGCTACGCCGGCATCCTTTTGGCGCCGGCCCTCCTCGGCTTTATCGGCCGGACCTATTCGCTGTACGCGTCTTTCAGCCTGGTCACGGTCCTCTTGGTCGTCATGGCGGCCATTTCCTTAAAAATCGTAAAAGAATAATCGCTGCTGCCGGAACGATGGGGCACAAAAAAACTAAGGCCTTATGAGCAATCTCTCATAAGGCCTTAGTTTTTTATGCGTCGATGACTTTTCCCGGATTTAAGATACCCTTCG
>NZ_LUGJ01000010.1:0-19030 GCF_001682955.1 Megasphaera sp. DISK 18 | reverse complement strand
CTTGACGGGTAGCAGTTCATCCTCATGGGACAGCTTTTGTTCTGCGTGAAATTGAGTTAGCCGAAATAGAGGCAGACCAGGGGCAGGGTGAAGATGGAGCAGATCGTCGTCACTAAGGTCATGCCGGCGGCATATTCTCCGGCGGACTGCTGGTTTTGAGCCAACATGACGACGGCAGCCATGGTAGGAAGGGCAGAGAGGAGGCTCAAGGTGATGACGATGTCGTTCATAACGCCTAACATCATGCCCAGTTCGTAGAAGAAAATGGGAAAGAGGCACATCTTGACCAGGACCGTGCCATAAAACTCTTTTTTGCCAATGTATTTTTTCAAATCGATGAAGCAGAATAAGCCGCCCATGTAAATCATGGCCAGAGGCGTCGTCACGGCACCGGCTTTGGTTAGCGGAATATTGATGGACTGTGGCAGATGGGCATCCATAAAGATGCCGATGACGGCTAAGGTGACGGCAATCGTAGCCGGATTGACCATCTTTAAGAGGCGGCTGGCAATGGACATGGCGTTTTCCTTGTCTGTCGGCGCCGTTAAATTGACGCCTACCGTCCACAGCAGGAGCTGGTCGACGACGGTAAATAAGGCGATATAGAGCATGCCTTGTTCGGGAAAGACGGCAGCTACGATGGGGATGCCCATAAAGCCGATGTTGCCGAACATGGAACAGGCGCTGTAGACGTGATTTTCATTGCCCTTTAGGTTGAACAGGCGTGCTAAAAGTCGGCTGAGGGGGTATAATAAAAAATAAAGCAGGGCCGTTACGGCCAAGACCGGAAGGTCGTCGACGAACTCTTGGCGCGTCGCCCCGTTGAGGGTATTCGTGAATAAGAGCAGGGGCAGGGATATCTTGGTAATGAACTGCGATAAGACGCCGAGAGAACGAGGGGTCAAGACTTTCATCCGTACGCCGGCAATACCGATAAGGATGTAGATGACGAAGCCGATGATTTGCACAAGGACGATGGAAAAGTAATTCATTGGCAAGACTCCTTTCTGAAAACTTCCTTATTTTATCATGCCTGATGGGTCTTGACTAATGAAACCTGCGGCCTTTGCCATGAAAAAAAGTGATGGATGAGGAGGATGGCCATGGATCTTTCGAAGATACGGTATTTTTTAGAAGCGGCCAGGCTGAATAATTTTACCCAAGCGGCTCACAACTGCCACATTGCCCAGACGACGATGACAAAATATATTACTAATTTGGAACGGGACCTGGGGTGTCCGCTTTTCTACCGGGAACACCGCGGTGTGTCACTCACGGCAGAAGGCCGCCGTTTTTACGAGGGCATGAAGGGGATTTGCCGGTCTTATGAAGCGCTGCGCGATTCTCTGCGGCGGAAAGGTCATACCGAAATCCGTCTGGGAATGGCCATGCAGGAATACGTCGAAGCCTTATGGCTGCGCCGGTTTGAAGAAGCCTATCCGGAATATAAATTGTATTTCAGTTTTGATGACGTGGCCGACTTAGAGCGTCATTTAGCAGCCGGTCTCCTCGACGGATTCGTCTTTTCTGACGCCCAGGCGGTGAAGGACTCCTTTACGTATCGGCCATTGTTTGCTATTCGTCAGTCCTTTGTCTGCGCCAATTCCCTGTGGGAACGATATGGGGACATCGAAGCCGTCGTCGGCCATGTACCCTTTGTGATCAAGTCGGACAGCCCGGCTTATGTCGAGAAGATACGGAAGAATTTTCGACGGGCTTTTCATCAGGACTTTGAAGAAATCCATCGTTGTAAGAACTTGTCTGAGCAGCTCTTGACGGTCAGCATGTCACAGGGGTTTGCCGTACTGCCCCTCCATCAGGGCGATGCCTATCCGGGGCTTCGAGTCATTCCCTTAGCCGACGCTTTTACCGAATATGCCGTCCTGGCGTATCGACAGGACGGCATGACCGAGGCGTTACAATGCTTCTTGTCTTTTTTTGCGGGGATGCCATAATTCACTCAAGGCGACGCCGCCGAGGATGAGGACGGCGCCGAGCCACTGCATGGGCGTTAGGATTTCACCGAGAATCAAGGCCGACAAGAGGAGGGCCGTGAAGGGTTCGAAGTAGCCGCAGATGGAAACGCTCTGGGCCGACAAATGCTGAACGCCGGTAAAATAAAGGGCATAGCCGAGGCCCGTATTGATGATGCCTAATATGGCCATGTAGGACAGGTCTTGGAGGGTTAAATCGACGGCCGGAGCCGGGATAGTATAGGTGACGGCGCCGACAAGGAGGGAGGCGACGACGAGCTGACAGGCCGGGGCAAAGAAACCCGTCATGGGTTTTGCTTTTTTCATGACGATGATCAAGAGGGCAAAGCAGACGGCGCCGAGAAAGCCGCAGGCGACGCCCCAGGACAGGCCGTGAGCCTGGAAGTCGGCTCCGTTGATGGCCATGATGCCTAAGGTGACGAGGACCATGGCTGTGATTTTGGGAAGGGTGAAGGGCTCTTTAAAGACGAACCGAGACAGTATCATGATCAAAATGGGCCCGATATAACACAAGAGAGTGGCCAAACTGACACCGATATGCTGGTAGGCTTCGTAGAGAAAAATCCAGTTCCCGCCCAGAAAGACGCCGGCCAGGACTAAGAGCAGCCATTCCCTGGGCGTCATCTGATGGAGGGTACTCCATTCATGGCGGAATGTCGTCAGGACCATTAAAAACAGGCTGCCCAGGACCGTTCGGGTCAGGACGATTTCGTAGCTCGACAGCGGAATGTGGCTGGCAATGATGCCGTTGGTACCGTAAATGACCGTTGCCAGCATGAATTTTACATAGGCGTCTTTCATAGAAAGGCCTCCCTTCAACTTTACTTTTTTAAATATAACATATTTATAACAAGCTGTCTGTAGGAAAAAGATTGTAAAACGTTTATCTATAATGATTTTTACGCCGGATAAAAGTTTTTCAGGGAAGGCGGTGTTGTTGACAATGAAATTTTTCTATGCTAGAATTCCTTTTATAGCAACATATCAATTACATACATGATTACCGCCGGGTACGCGATACGATTCCAGTAGGCCTTTGTTGGAATCGTGTAGCGTACCTTTTTTTTAGAGAAGGAGAGGATTTGTATGTCTTGGATTTACGTATTGATTGCCGGTATTTTAGAAATGGGCTGGGCCGTGGCCCTGAAATATACTCACGGATTTTCACGGCTCGTGCCCAGCGTCCTTACGTTGGTCGCCATGGCCGGCAGCTTCATCTTTCTGAGTTTGGCCCTGCGTCATCTGCCTATCAGCATGGCCTATGCCATTTGGACGGGTATCGGCATTGTCGGAACCGTCATCGCTGGACTGATTTTCTTTCACGAATCCCTGTCGCCCTGGCAGGTCTTGTCGGTCGCTCTCATCGTCGCCGGTATCGTCGGACTGCGTGTGACCAGCGGTGCTTAGAAGGCTTCCTTTGAGGCCGACTCCGGCCGTATGCCCGGTCTTATGATTGTGGTATAATAAAAAAAACGCCATCTACGGTGGCAGAGAAGAGAGGTATTCATCATGAGTATGCAGCACCAAGAAGAAATCACGTGTCCTGCCTGTCAAAAGGCCGGGAATTTTACCGTTTGGGATAGTGTCGACATCGCCGAAAACCCGGAAATGAAGGACAGCATCGCGTCCTTAGACGCCTTTCACTATCACTGCCCGCACTGCGGCACGACGGTGAATATCGACTACGGTTTCTTATATCACGACGCAGCGCGCCGCTTCATGGTGTTTTACGGGCCGACTGAGAATGACGAACAGCGGGCTGACCGCGACATGGCGGAAAATCACCAGGTCTTTGAACGCATGAGTGCCAATCAGTATATTTTCCGCCTGGTCCGGACGAAAGAAGATTTGCTGGAAAAAATAACAATCTTTGAAGCCGGCCTCGATGACCGCTTGATGGAATTGACCAAAGCCGCAGCCCGGGCTCAATTTAAGGAACAGGATAAGGACTTTAAGGTTACGAGCTGCCACTTTGTCAGCCAGGATGACGGCTCCCTTCGCCTGGTATTCTTCGAC
Source organism: Megasphaera sp. DISK 18 (assembly GCF_001682955.1). Lineage (NCBI taxonomy): Bacteria > Bacillati > Bacillota > Negativicutes > Veillonellales > Veillonellaceae > Megasphaera > Megasphaera sp. DISK 18. The sequence continues at coordinate 15,020 of NZ_LUGJ01000010.1, read as the reverse complement.
AAGGCTTCGGAACAGGGCGCCTATATCGATTTCAAGGACGGCCTCAGCCCCTTGTACAACCAGTTTGAACAGTCTTTATCGGAAAATCTGCCGAAAGAAGAACCGGCGCTGGCCCGCATCGATCCGGCTTGGACTCAGGATTTCTTGAATACCTACGTATATAACTAAAAGGAGGGAACCTTATGTCCCAATTAGTCGTCGTCATCCAATGCGATATCGTCACCAAGCGCTGCAGCGGCTACGCCTGTATGAATACCTTCGCCAACCGCGTCGACACCATGGCTGATTATCCCGCCGATACGCGGTTTCTCATGATGACCTGCGGCGGCTGCTGCGGTGCCGGCATTTCGGCCAAGCTCGAAAACTTGGCCCGGAAGATGAAGCGCTACGGCGATGATAAAGAAAATGTCACCATCCATTTCGCCTCGTGCGTCGTATCCGACTCGTACCATCGGCCGCCCTGTCCCTTCCGGAATTACATGGCCCGGATCATCGAGCGCAAGGGCTATCCCTTAGTCTTGGGGACGTATATTTCTAAATCTACGGAAGCTAAGCGGAAGAAGGGCATCTATCGTGAATTCTAAGCTGAAAAGAGGCCTTTTGGCAGGCCTTATGGGGGCAGCGCTCTTGAGCCTGCCCTTTTTCGTGTCTCTTCCGGTTCAAGCTAAAATCGGCGTTGACAAACAGGCTGTCGAGAAGGCCCCTTGGCAGATGCTGCCGCCTTATGATCGGCCCTTCCTCGACGTGCCGGAAGGCTCCGATACAATCATGGGGCCGGCGACAGTATCTCAGGCGCAGATGGTCCGCTTCATCCGTCAGCGCAATGCCGATCCTAAATTAAACGCTCCCTTAGAAGACGTCGTACAAGCTTATTACGACGAAGCCGGCCGCGAAGGCATCCGTCCCGATGTGGCTCTCTGTCAGGCCTTGAAGGAGACGGGCTACTTTGCTTATGGCGGTGACGTGTCGCCTGAGCAGAATAATTTCTGCGGCCTCGGTGCAACGGGAAACGGGGCCCCCGGAGCCAGTTTTGCTACGCCGCAGCTCGGCGTCCGCGCCCATATCCAGCATCTTTTGGCTTATGCCGGCACGGAACGGCCGAAAACGGCTATCGTCGACCCCCGTTATGAACTCCTCGTTCAAAATCATCCCGACCTCTACGGCAAGGTGACGACTTGGACCGGCCTCAACGGCCGCTGGGCCGTCCCCGGCAAGCACTACGGTCAGGAAATCCTCTGGATGTGGACCGAAGCCCAGACGCCGGATGGGAGTGACGACGATTTACTGACGGGCTTTGAAAAAGTCATCCTCCACAGGGACGACCCGACGTCCTATCTTTATCGGGGCATCGTCTTCTTCCATAAAGGGTATTACTGGCTGGCCGAAGAGGATTTTCGCCAAGCCATAAAGCAAAATGAAGAGTCTTCGGCGGCCTGGTATGATCTGGCCTTGACCCAGCAAAAAAGAGGGAACCTCGACGATTCCCTTACAAGTTATGATAAGGCCATTGCCCTTCGGCCCGAATTTTTAGAGGCCTGGTATAATCGCGGAATGCTGGCCATGGACCTTGGAAACGATGAAGAGGCTCTGCGCTCCTTCCGAGAAATCCTCCGCTTTTCACCGCAGTCGGCAGATGCTGCCAATGCCATGGCCGTCCTGTATTTTAGGCAGGGGAAATACGATGCCGGCCGGCAGGCTTTGCACAAAGCAGGACAAATCAACACCATGAATGAACGTGTGAAAGCCAATCAAAAACAGATGCAAGCCTACGAATAGGCCTGCATCTGTTTTTTTATGACTTCATTGATATTTCTTTATCGATAATCTTTTCGATGATACCGGCGTGGTGGGTCGCTATGATGAGGGTTTTTCCGGCTGCTTTCAGGCTGGGCAGGAAATCTTCCAACCAGGCAAGGCCGTCGGCATCGAGGTAGCTTTCTGGTTCGTCCATGGTCCAAATCTGGGGATTCATGGTCAGGATGGAGGCCATGGCCGTCCGCTTTTTTTCGCCGCCGGACAGGGAATAAGGCGCCCTGTCGGCCAGTTTCGTCAGGCCCAACAGATCCATAGCATCATCGACGCGCTTTTTGATTTCATCGGAAGGTAAGCCCATTTGGACGGGACCGAAGGCTAATTCTTCGCGGACGCTGCTGCAAAAGAGCTGCGAATCAGGATGCTGCCAGATGTAGCCGATGCGCTGGTGAAACCATTTGGAATAGCGGTGGTCGCGCATCTTGGACGCCGTAATGACCGTGCCGTCAAAGGTATAGGTGCCCAGCTGCGGGAATATAAGGCCGTTCAACAGCCGCAGGAGGGTCGATTTGCCGGATCCGTTGGGACCGGTGAGGAGGACGGCCTGACCGGGTTCAATCGTCTCCGTCAGGTGACTGAGAATGGGTCTGTCGTCATAGGCAAAACAGACGTCGTCAAGAATAATCATGAAAGAACTCCTTCCAAACGGACGAAGAGATAGACGTAAGATAAGAGCATCAGGAGCAGCACGCTCGTAGCCGGTGACAAGAAACGCTTTTTTCCCTCATCATAGACTTGGTATTCACCGGTAAAGCCGCGGCAGCGCATGGCTTCGTAGAGGTCCTGCGACAGGCGCTGGGACTTTTGCAGCATCATGCCGGCGACGCCGCTGAGGGCTGCTTTTTTATCGGGATTGTGGCCGACGGAGCGCAGTTTCAGGGCCGTCAAAAGTTCCGCCGATTCTTGGCCGAGGATGGCGATATAGCGTAAGGTCGTATCCAAGATGAAAATGACCAGCGACGGAACGTGAAAGGCCCTGAGGGCTGCCGTCAGTTTGTGCCACGACACATTTTGCTGAAGGAGCATCAGACAGAGGACAGTGAGACAGGTCTTACAGGGCAGGAGAAAGACGTGTTGGCCGTTGCCGAGGAAGAAGGCCGGGGCGACGATGACGGCACAGACGGCGGATGCGGCAAGGGCTGCCGCCAAGGTCGTGCGCAGCTCACGTCCCGGATGGAAGGCCAGGAGAACCAATTCACCGGCCAGGACGGCCCAGAGAAAGGCCATGGTCCGACAGAGGACGATGAGCAAAATCATGAGTAAGGTTGTCAGCAAGGCCGGACCGGGGGCGACAGCCCAGCGAGAAGGCCCGTGCTGTTGGCGCAGGGCTTTCAATATGGAGACGAGGCGCAGGAGAGAGCGGGAAATGAAATAATCCCGGTCACGGCCGGGATTATAAATTTCTTCACGCTGCGCCCATTCGGGGAGTTTCATCATTCAGGCCTCCTAATGCTGAGATGGCGTGTCAAAGGACGGCTTGGCCGGCAGGAAGGACGCGATGACTTTAAAGATGATGATTAAGAGGGCCGTGCCGACGAGGGCGGAAATGATGTAGCCTAAAACGTCGGGGAGCCCTGCAATGGCATAGTCCGGCATGAGGACGTCGAAGGAGAAGCCGTTTTCCATACCGGCCGGCGTATAGCCTAAGGCCGAGCCGAAGAAATCCGTTTCTGCCAGTTCTTCCGCATCCCATTCGCCCCAAGCCGTACCGGCAGCTAAGAGCCCTAAAGGCGTGGCCAAGATGAGGACGGCCAAGAGTCCGAACAGGGATTTACTCGACGAAGCCGGAGCCGACATATGAAATAAATCGGGTGACGTCTTCTGGAGGTAGGCCAGGACGCCTGTCGTAAAGATGACTTCGGCCAAACCGAAAATCGTGATATGGCCGATCATCATGGCCGGAATGGAAATCGACAGAGGGTACGGGCAGTATAATGCCTGACCGGCGGCGTCGGTGAAGAGCAATGGCTGGATGCCGAATTCAACGGCAGCGCAGAAGGCGGCGACGTTGATGCCGACATAAGAGCCGATACCGGCAGCGATGATATCCGAAGAGATGAGTTTTTTTACGCCGTGATAGACGAAATATCCCGTAAAAGGGAGAGCAAAGGCCATGTTGAAACTATTGGCGCCAAAGGCTAAGATGCCGCCGTCGCCAAAGAAGAGCGCTTGGATGAGAAGGGCCACACTGACAGCGAGACAGGCAGCGTAGGGTCCGAGGAGGATGGCGATGAGCGTGCCGCCGACGGCATGGCCTGTCGTACCGCCCGGAAGGGGAACGTTGAACATCATAGCCAAGAAGGAAAAGGCCGCAGCGACGCCGAGGAGGGGCAGCTTTTCACGAGGCATCGTTTCCTTGACCTTGCGGATTGAAAGCAGCCAAATGGGGACCATGACCGCCCCCAGGACGCCGCACGTCGAAGGGCTCAGATAATTCTCAGGAATATGCATTGATAATGACCTCTTTTCCACGAATAGTTTAATATAGTATTATTTTACTGAAAAAAAGGAAGAAATATAAGCCCATAGGGGGGATACAAATTTCCTCTTCTTCTTTCCCTGTAGCCGCGAAGTCTTGAAGTATGGTATAATTTACTTAAAAGTATTTTTAGTCGGAAAGAAATGAGTCATAAATTTCCGACTAAAAATAATATGACTAAAATAAATCTGAGTAAAGGAGAAAATATGTTTATTGGCAGACAGGATGAATTAGCGAAATTGGCGGAAATGTACCATTCGGACCAACAAGAAGTCGTCCTTATTTATGGCAGACGCCGCGTAGGGAAAAGTGAGTTGATAAAACAATTTTTGCAAGGCTGTCAGACAAAAGGACTGTACTATCAGTGTAAGCGAACGACGGAGATGAATAATACCGAGAGCTTATCGGCTTTGTTTTCCGAAATATATGGCTATCCGCCGCTGTCTTTTGACAGTTTTGAAGCTTTGTTGGATTTTTTCTTTCAGCAGGCTTGTCGGGAAAAGAGTGTACTTGTTTTGGATGAATATCCCTATTTACGTCAGACCGTAAAAGGCCTTGACAGCATCATTCAGGCGATGATTGACAAATATCACGGCCAATCGCAGTTAAAATTAATCCTTTGCGGTTCCTTCGTGGACACGATGAAATCCTTATTATTGGAAGAAAATCCACTGTACGGCCGATTGACCATGACGATTCATTTGCATCCCATGGACTATTTTGAAACAGCGCAGTTCTATCCTTCCTTTTCTCCCGTCGATAAGATTCGCTTGTACAGTGTTTTTGGCGGTATTCCTTACTATAACCGGCTTGTCGATGAGACTACGAGCGTTCGTGACAATATTCTTCGTCTTCTCGTTGTACCGGGTGCGCGGTTAGAAAATGAGGTTCAAATGTATTTATTGGGAGAATTGGGGAAATTTGTCAATGCTAATGAAGCCTTTGAAGCCTTAGCGCGAGGTTTTCGGCGGTATAAGGATATTTTGTCCCAATCTCATATTTCCAGCAGCCCGGTACTGGCTGAGGTATTGAAACGACTGATTTTGATGGAACTGGTGGAAAAGACGGCTCCTATTAATGATGCTCAAAATGCGAAAAAAACCAGCTATCATATTTCAGATAATATGGCTGGCTTCTATTACCGATATCTTTTCCGATATAGTTCACAGCGGCGTATTATGTCGCCTGATGCCTTTTATGATCGATATATTGACACTGATTTTGAAGAACAGCTTGTTCCGCATTGTTTTGAAGATATTTGTCGTCAATTCCTTATCCGAAAAAATAGAAGGGGAGAGCTGCCCGAAATATTCGATGCCATTGGCCGCTACTATTATGATTTACCGAAAGAACATCGTAATGGCGAATTCGATGTCGTAACCCATGACCGGAAAGGGTACATCTTTTATGAAGCGAAATTTCGTCAGTCTCCATTGACGGACGCCATGATAGAAGAGGAGATACGACAGGTACAGCAGACGGGGTTAGCCTGCTATCAATACGGATTTTTTTCCCGTTCCGGCTATCAAGTTACGCCCCGGCCGGACGTTGTTCTCTATCGCTTAGGTGATTTGTTTGAATAAGGTGGTTCTAGTTCGGGGCGGGGATCAACTTTTTCTTGTACCGCAGTGGATTTTGCGTTACAATAAGGACGTATTGGGGCATTAGCTCAGCTGGGAGAGCGCAAGGTTCGCAATCTTGAGGTCAGGGGTTCGATCCCCCTATGCTCCACCAATTTGAAAGACCATACCCACGCAGCCGGGAAGCCGCGCGGGTGTTTTTTTACATAGGACCGGGATGCGGCCCGTCGTGACCCGGCAGAAAGTGAGTACAGACGATGATTGATTTTCATGAAGTGTTGGCGCGGATGAATCCGAACCAGCGCATCAACTACGATACGGTGTACCAGAAGATGGCCAAGCGCTGGCAGCAGGACGGCGTCAAGCCGAAGGTCCTGCTCCACTCCTGCTGCGGTCCCTGCAGTACGGCCGTCTTGGATCGCCTGGTTGAGGTTTCCGACGTGACGGTCTATTTTTTTAATCCCAACATTCATCCCGAAGCGGAATATAAGCGGCGGGAATGGGTGCAGAAAGAGTTCATTGCCGAATATAATGAAAAAACGGGCCACGACGTTCACTTCTTGGCCGCCCCATATGAGCCTAAATCTTATTTTGAAGCCGTAAAAGGCCTGGAAGACGAGCCGGAAGGCGGCGCCCGCTGCCGCGTCTGTTTTGAGCAGCGCATGAAGGCCGCTGCCGAAAAGATGAAGGAACTCGACTTCGATTACTTTACGACGACCTTGACCGTCAGCCCTCATAAAAATTCGCAGGTCATCAATGACGTCGGCCGCGAGATTGAAGAAGCGTACGGGATTTCCTACTTGCCTACGGACTTTAAGAAGGGCAACGGCTTTCTGACCTCGACTAAGATGGCCGAAGCCTACGGACTCTATCGCCAGCCTTACTGCGGCTGTATCTTCGGTGCCCGCAGCCAGGGCCTCGATTTAGAAGAGGTCCGCAAAGATGCCGAAGCCTTTTTGGCGGATAAAGAAGGGCTGTGAGACAGTGGAGAAACATTTCTTTTCCGTTGCCGGCAGAGACTGTGTCTTCTATGAAGGAGCGTCACCGTCGTATCTGCTGATCCAGCCCGTCGACGAACCGGATAAAGCGGCGCTGGACAAAGAAGTGCAGGCCCTTGTCGATGCTGTGGATGTGCCTTTTTCTTTTCTTGCTTTTTCGGTGGCTGAGCCTTATGACGCCTTGTCCCCCTGGGATGCGCCGCCGGTCTTTGGCAATACTGCCTTTGGTCACGGTGCAGGAGAAACCTTAGCTTTTATCGAAAGAGAGCTCGTCCCGAAGGCAATCGAAGAATACGGCCTACCTCAAGAGCTGCCGATCATCTTAGGCGGCTATTCTTTGGCCGGACTCTTTGCACTGTGGACGGCGTGGCAGACCGATGCCTTTTCAGCCATTGCTGCAGCGTCGCCGTCGGTTTGGTTCCCTCATTGGTCGGACTATGCCCGGCAGGCCCGGCCTAAGACGAAAGCCGTCTACCTCAGCCTCGGCGATCGCGAATGGCGGACCCGTAATCCCGTCATGGCCACCGTCAAAGACTCCATCTGCAGCCACTATGAGTATCTGAAATCGCTCGAAAGCCTGGAAGCCGCGCTCGAATGGAATAAAGGCAATCACTTCCAACATACGGATAAGCGCTGTGCAAAAGCCTTTGCTTGGTGCCTGACAACCTTGTCCAAAATGGGTACAGGGAAATGAGGTGCGTGGCCTTTTATTTTGGGAGGGAGTGCCCTGAACTGCGACCGATTTAAATTTTCTGCCTGTGAAAGACAATCAAAAAGTGAATACCTGATTCCCGATAGTAACGATAGCTGCCGGGATTTTTTTTGAAAATTACAATAAAGGTCATGATCGTCGATGCCGGTCCTACGACGGAACTTAGCCACGACGGGAGTTTGTGGTTTCAGTTGGCGCTTCCATTAAGGGAAATAAGGAAAACAATTGAATACATAAACTATTATCCCCGATATCAGGCGGAATATCTTGATATCGGGGATTTTTTCGTTCAAAAAAATACATATATCACAGCAACTTATCGATAAATTGATCGTATAAACATAAAACTTACACATATTATACAGATAAATGACCATTCTATTACAAAAGTATATAGATAAATGACAGAAAGTAATTTATACTTGAATAAAATGAATGATTTTCGGATTTTTTATGTTTGGAGAGGATACGATGAAAACGGAGAAACGGAATGTATTGCGAGCCTGTATTTTGACCATGCTGCTGGCCATGCCCGTGGCCGGTTCCTATGCCAGTACCACCCTTTGGACGGAGGGAACGGAGATAGCCGGTCCCTATGAGGTTCAGGGAAGGAATCATGGAGTTACGGTAGATAAGCCTAATGAAGAGGTCAGAGCAAAAGGTGATGTGACAATCAAGAACACGAGTGATGCCGAAATGCACGATGATTATCGAACTATGTCGATTTTTTCTGGTGCTAGCCAAACTCAAAAGTCCTTCGTTCTCGATATGGGAGGACATACTCTTACTGCCGGAGAATATGGTGCTTTTATTAATTTTACAGGCGGAAATGATAATAAAGTTACGATTACCCATGCCGATAATATATTCAGTAAATCCCGTAAGGCTTCTGCTATCTTTTCTTGGGGGACAGGACATAAAATTTCTCTCGATGCGAAAGAAAATATTGAATTTCATAAGGTTGAAAACGATTACAGGACTTCCCCACTTTTTGTTCGAGATAAGGGGAGCGTTCTTTCTTTATCGGCAGGGCAGGATATCGTTGTAACCAATGGCAGTACGAGTCGTATGATAGAGCTTAATTGGGCGGGGACAGCGAATGTACATGCTAATCGCGATGTGATATTGAATCAGGAGAAGGATACTGTGAGTGTGCTGTATTCAGTAAATCAGAGTCAATTGGGCATATCTGCCACTAATAATATCCGATTCAATAATAAAGGTGAGAGTCGTGGTGTAGTATATGGTATGAAGAAGGCCGCAGTTAATTTGACGGCCATGAATGACATTATTATGAAGGATTCCCCTTCTGCGAAAATGTTTGATATTAAAAGCCAATCATCTGTCAATGTAGAAGCGAAAAATGATATTTACGTTAAGACCAAGAATGGGAACCCCGTCAGTCTAATTGATACCGATGTTTATACTGATATCGCGAAAGAGGCTGATGGAAATATTGATAACTATACGAGCAGTACGGCGAATATCACGGCCGGTAACGACATGACCTTAGATATCGGCGTAGCTGCGCCTATCGTTCATGCAAAGGGCAGGGTAAACCTGAAAGCCGGTAACGATATGCGTCTTTCGACAGCGGGAGCGGATAGTCTGGCTCTGCCAATTGCCAATCTCTATGCCGATGGCAGAGAGGCTAATATTACGGCTGAGGCCACAGCGGGGACCCTGACCATTTCTAATCAGGGCGCTGTCGGCGCCTATGCCGATAAGGGCGGCAGCATCACCCTTGGCGGGAAGGTCGTCATGGATACGGCAGACGGAGCCGTGGTTACCGATGACGGAAAAATTATCTTTAACGGACCATCCCTGACCCTTAAGAGCAGTACCGTAGGCCTTACGGCTGATAACGGAAATATTACCTTGGACGGTACTGCCGATATCGAGGCTATTGACGGTGCCATCGCTCAAAACGGCGGAACGATTCTATTTAACGGGCCTTTGACCTTACGCAGTACGGAAATCGGGCTTATCGCTGACGACGATAATAGTAATATTACCGTCGATGGGGGAGCTGTCCTGAATGGGGCCGACGGAGCCCTTGCTGAAGATGGCGGAACGATCCTCTTTAACGGTCCTCTGACACTTAAGAGCAGTGCGGCGGGACTTGTGGCTGATGGCAGTAACATTACCGTTGGCGGTGAAGCTGCATTGGATACGACAGACGGGGTTGTGGCTGTTAATGAGGGCACCATTCTCTTTAAGGGACCGTTGACGCTTAAGAGCAGCGCAGCGGGACTTACAGCCGACGGCAGTAACATTACCGTCGCTGGTGACGCTGTATTGGATGCGGCAGATGGGGTTGTAGCGGAAAATGAAGGGACCATTCTTTTCAATGGACCTTTGACCATTCGCAGTAGCGGCACGGCTTTACAGGCTGTCGATAGCGGCGTCATCGAGGCGACCGCAGAGGATTCAGCTAAATACATTGAAGGCAATATCGTGGCCGATGATGGTACTATTTCTCTCGACTTGAATAAGGCCGGCTCGTACCTGACCGGGACGACGACCGTGTCTGACAGCGCGGCTCTTTTTCGTTCCGCTTATCGCAATCGAGCAGCAGACGGTACCGATGAAAGCACGGGGACGCTGGATTTGAATCTTAGGACGGGAACCGTTTGGAATGTGACCGGCGACAGCTCCCTGACTAACCTTACTAATAACGGCACCGTCAATATGAGAGACAGCAGCCGGACCGGTCAGCAGTTAACCGTCAATACCCTCTCCGGCACGGGCACACTGGCCATGGATTTGGACTGGCTGTCCAATCAGGGGGCTAAGAATGCTACGGCCAACAGCGATTATGTAACCGTGACCGACAGTGCCACTGGGACGCAGACTGTCGTTGCTGATTCGTCGGCCATGAACCTCGATAAGATGGGGGTTAATGATCGTTTGTATGTAGCGACGTTGAATAACAGCGACGCAGTCCTCACCAGTTCCATTCAGGGGCGCATCACCCATAAAGGTCATCTTTATGACCCCGTTATCGGCCTCACCCGCGAAACAACGAATGATACGACGGACTGGTACTTCACGGCTGTCGATACGGTTGAAAGCAACGTCGTTCCGGCAGCTAAGGTGCAGAACCGCGCCCTCTTCGACATGGCGACGAATATGGATACCCTCAATAAACGCCTCGGCGAAGCTCGTTATACTGATGGGGAAGATTCGGGCATGTGGGCCCGTTTGACCTATCGCCACCTCGGCCGTGACAGCTATGACGGCCACGGCAACCGCTTTGAACTCGGCTACGATGATCCGGTGAACAGAGATGACGGTAGCCTCCTTCGTCAAGGCCTGTCCTTCAGCTACCTGAAGAGCCGGACTTCCTTTGATGAAGGAAATGGGAAATACAAAGGCTATACGGGCAGCTTGTACCGGACTTGGTTCGGACAGAACGGCCATTACCTCGACGTCGTCGGCCGCATTGGAAAGATTAACGGCGATGGGACGACGAGACTCTTCGACGGTGACGAATCGAAGAGCTCCTTTGGTACCTGGTACCAGCAGGCCAGCGTCGAATGGGGCCGCAAGAAAGAATTGCGCGATTCGTGGTACATCGAGCCTCAGAGCCAGCTCCAATATACGCACATCAATGGATACGACTTCCGGACCCATGACGGCGTCGGCCAGGACTTCGACAGCGTCCACAGCCTCATCGGTCGCTTAGGCTTCCGCTTGGGCAAAGATATCGATGCCAATAAGTCTTGGTACTTCAAAGCCGACATCCTCCATGAATTTGCCGGCAACCGGACCTTTGACCTGACTTCTTTGGATGGTTCGGAACGGATTCGCTACGATAAGACCAACCACGACACCTGGTACGATATCGGCGCCGGCATCACGGCCGAACTCAGCCATGACCGCAGTCTGTGGCTTGAATTTGAACGGACCTTCAACGGCTCCTACGACAACGAGTGGGAACTCAATGGCGGCATGACCTGGCGCTTCCATTGATCGTAAGACCAGACGAAAACTGAACGAATAAAAGATATATCCCCGGTATCACGATAACTGCTGATATCGGGGATTTCTTTACAATGCCTGTGTCAGAGGGAAGATTGCTCTTTCACCGGATTATCGAATTATTAGAAAACAATTACAATGCAATTAAAAGTATAAATAATAACAAATATGTGTAGATTTATAATTCGATATGATTTACAATGTAATTAGATAAAAAAGTTCCGATATTTTAATGTTTACAGTGGAGACGAAACTATGAAAAAAGAAAGAAAAACGGTACTACGAGCTTGTATTCTGACCATGTTGATGGCTATGCCCGTTACCGGAGTCTGGGCGGCAGAAGATTATCCCTTGTCCGGTGATAAGATCGGTGGTGAATACCATATTGAGGGGCGAAACAACGCCATTTTTTTTAGACAGTCAAGAGATGTTGAGGCCGTGGATGATGTGATTATCTCTAATACGGAGGCTGCGGACGGAGATATCACTAACGATACGACCCGGTCTATTATTGGAGCTACGGATGGATCTGACAAGGTTTTTACCCTTGATATGAAGGGACATAGCCTTATTTCCGGGGACTATGGCTCGTTTGTTAATTTGACAAATGGGAGTAATAATAAAGTTATCATCAAAAATGCAAAAAATATCGTCAGCACGTCTCATCTCTCTAATGATATCCATGCTACCGGAACGGGACATGTCATTTCCGTAGAGGCTGCAGAAGATATTCAGTTAAATAGAGAAGATATTCAGTTAAATAGAGAAGATACGATTGAAGATAAATATCCTGTCATTTATTGGGGCGGTGATAACGACCTTTCCGTATCAGCTGGGAACAATATTGTCATGAACAATAAAGACGACGTCGTTACTGTTTATGTTGAGAAGGATGGGAGGGCGTCTCTCGTTGCCGGTAATGATATCATTTTTAATAATGATGGGAATACCAATGAAGTAAATGGCCATCAAGCCGTGATAAATCTTGAAGCCGGTCATGACATTATCCATCATCAGAATCATGAAAACAGCAACCCTGTTTATTATTTGGGGGATGGGACGGAGGCTCATGTCAAGGCCGGCCACGACCTGATTATAGACAGCCTCTACTCGACCAATCTGTTTAACGTCAAGGACGGCTCTTCGGCAGACGTCGTAGCAGGCAATGATATCGTCTTTAAGGTGAAGACCTTGGCTTTGACTCCCAGTGCTTACAGCATGTATAATTCAAACCTGTCTCTCCAAAGCAAAAACTTTTTCAGTAATGCCCAGCGAACTTTGCGAACCCGCGACGATTCGCAATTGACGGTCCGGGCCGATCATGATCTCGTCTTTGATACGCCGGGGGCTATTGATGAGCTCAGTATGATTGCCGTGAATGCCAGGAGTATGGCTGACGTCTCGGCCGGTCATGATATGGTGCTAAAGGTTGGCGTCGCAGCCCCTAACGTCCATGTCGATACGAAGGGGACGGCTAATTTGACGGCCGGTCACGATATGATCCTTTCGACGGCCGGTAAGGATGGGGAAAATCCGCTCGAATCCAATCTCTATGCAGATAACGGCACAATTACGGCGAAAGTCACCGATGGGACTCTGTCTATTTTTAATGAGGGGGCTGTCGGAGCCTATGCCGATAATGGCGGCAGTATCACCCTTGATGGTCCCGTCGTCATGAAAACCGGAAGTGGTGCCGTGGCTGCCAATGGTGGGAAGATTCATTTCAACGGACCTTTGGTGATTGACAGCACGGATGAGGCCTTACGGGCGGTTGACGGCGGCTCCATTGACTTTAAGGGGAGCGATAGGGATCAATACATTGAAGGCGATGTCGTTGCTGCTGACGGTGGTATCGTTTCCATCGATTTGGAGAAGGCCGGCTCCTATTTGACCGGGGCAACCTCGGTATCGGATGATCCGACTGCTTCTGTCGACTCGGATTCGTCCGTCCAGCATCAGGATAGAGCTGCTGTATCGGACAGTACGGGGACGCTGGACTTGAATCTTGGGACGGGAACCGTTTGGAACGTAACCGGTGACAGCTCTTTGACCAATCTTACGAATAACGGCATCGTCAATATGGCTGACAGCAATCGGACGGGCCAGCAGGTGACGGTTAAGAACCTCGCCGGAGAGGGTACGCTGTCCATGGATTTGGACTGGCTGTCCAATCAAGGGACGAAAGGCGTGACGGCCAACAGCGATTATTTGAAGGTCACTGACAGTGCTGCGGGAACGCAGGCTTTGGTGAGTGATCCGAGCGTCATGAACCTCAATAAGATGGGCGTTAACGATCGACTCTATGTCGCTGAACTCCATAACAGCGATGCCGTTCTTACCAGTTCCATTCAACAGCGCAACGTCCATAAAGGGCACCTCTATGATTATCTCATTGGCCTGACCCATGAAACGACGGGTGATAGGACGGACTGGTACTTCGGCTCCGTCGCTAACGTCGAAAGCAATGTCGTTCCGGCCGCAACGGTGCAGAACCGCACCCTCTTCGACATGGCGACGAATATGGACACCCTCAATAAGAGACTCGGCGAAGCACGCTATGCTGATGGGGAAGATGCGGGCATGTGGGCTCGTTTGACCTATCGTCATCTCGGCCGCGACAGCTATGATGGTCACAGCAACCGCTTTGAACTGGGCTTCGACGGCGTAGATCAGAGAGAGGATGGAAGTACCCTTCGTCAGGGCCTGTCCTTCAGCTATCTTCGTAGCAAAACCTCCTTTACCGAAGGGCAGGGCAAGTACAAGGGCTACACGGGCAGCTTCTATCAGACCTGGCTCGGTCAGAAGGGCCACTACCTCGACGTCGTCGGCCGCATTGGCCGATTGAATGCCGAAGGGACGACGCGACTTTTCGATGGCGACGAATCGAAGAGCTCCTTCGGTACTTGGTACCAACAGGCCAGCGTCGAATGGGGCCGCAAGAAGGTCTTGAACGATGCCTGGTATATCGAGCCTCAGAGCCAGCTCCAATATACGCACATCAACGGGACCAATTACCGGACCAGCGACGGTATTCATCAGGACTTCGACAGCGTCCACAGCCTCATCGGCCGCTTAGGCTTCCGCCTGGGTAAAGACATCGATGCCCATAAGTCTTGGTACTTCAAAGCCGACATCCTCCATGAGTTTGCCGGAAACAGAACCTTTGACCTGACCTCTGTAGATGGCTTGGAACGGATTCGCTACGATAAGACGAATCACGACACCTGGTACGACATCGGCGCAGGCATTACGGCTAAGCTCAGCCATGACCGCAGCCTGTGGCTCGAATTCGAACGGAACTTCAACGGCTCCTACGACAATGAATGGGAATTTAACGCTGGCATGACCTGGCGCTTCCATTAAGGGGCACCGCAAAAAAGGAGTACATGACAACACCCGATATCAGAGGGATTCCTTTGATATCGGGTGTTTTTGTTGGCGCCGAATAGGCATGA
>NZ_LUGJ01000009.1:0-96626 GCF_001682955.1 Megasphaera sp. DISK 18 | reverse complement strand
TTACCCACTCCGAAGTTTCACTTCGGAGTAAGCGACTCACGAAGGTTTATGCGTCCCTTCGGTCCTTTAAACCTGGTTCGCTGCTTAAACCTGCTTCTCTGCTTAGTCGCCTCCACCCGTAAAACGGGTGGAGGCGACTAAGCAGAGAAGCAGGTTTAAGCAGCGAACCAGGTTTAAAGGACCGAAGGGACGCATAAACCTTCGTGAGTCGCTTACTCCGAAGTGAAACTTCGGAGTGGGTAAGGGAATCTAGAATCAGATAATTCCGGAAAAGCGACGCATAAAACAGACTGAATCACTTACTCCGAAGCTTGACTTCGGAGTGGGTGGGGGAGTCTCGATGTAGCTTTTTTACGGATGCTGTAGGCGACAAAGCTGATGAAATCTTGCCTATGAGGCAGCTTTTAAGACGGATGCCGAAGGTGACTAGACTGTCGCCTTCAGTCCCATGGGCTTTTCTCTGACAGGAAGCCGAAAGGCGACTAGTCTAAGGTTTTCGAAATATGTGTCAGTCTTAACTGACGGATGTCGAAGACGACGAGATTGCCATCATCAGACCGATGAATCATTTAATCCATCCTTTATCACTCTCGAATACTATACCGACGATTGATCAAAATTACGCTGAATTATCAAATCTCTATAAAAAATATATCTATGTGCTTTTTGCAGAATCATAAAAACTGCCACCAGATTCCCCCGTCCGATGGCAGTTAATTTTTATTTTGATGTCTTACTGAGGTCCCTCTTGAGATACCTCGTTAAGTTCCATTTTTGTTTCTTTATCGATTCCTTTTACCGGGAAGATGACCGAAACCGTCGTGCCTTCATGTACCTTGCTTTTCAGGGTTATTTCAGCCTTGTTGGCCTTCGCAATGTATTGGGCGATAGACAGGCCTAAACCCGATCCGCCCGTAGCTTTGGTTCGCGATGAATCGACGCGGTAGAAACGTTCAAATACGCGGTTTAAATCCTTTTCCGGGATACCGATGCCGGTATCGGCAATGCGATAGATTACTTCTTTTTCATCAGCTCGGCAGGATAAGGTAATTTGTTTACCGGCAGGCGTGTATTTTATGGCATTGTCGATAAAAATGCGGAGCATCTGTTTGACACTTCCCGGTTCGGCGATGATGACGGCCTTATCGTTATCGGTAAGGCGAATGTCGTGTTCCTTATCGATAAGGGTGATTTCGCTGTAAACTTCTTGCAGCAGCTGGGCCGTGTCGATTTCCGTAAAGTGTTTGATAAGAGTGCCGTTATTGGAACGGGCGAAAAAGAGCAGTCGTTCCGTAAGCTGCTTCATATAATCCGTTTCGGATTTTATGGCGGTCAGGCCTTCGTTGAGGACGGCCGGATCTTCTTTTCCCCAGCGGTCGAGGAGATCGGCATAACCGGCGATGACCGTAATGGGGGTCCGAAGTTCATGAGAGGCGTCGCTGATAAACTGCTGCTGCTTCTTGTAGCCGTATTCGATTCGGTCTAGGGCCTGATTGATGGTTACGGCTAAGTCGTGGAGTTCATTTTTATTGTCCGATAGGGCAATTCGGTTGTCGAGGCGGTTGACTTCGATGGTCTTTACGGTGTCATTGATGACCTTTAACGGTGCCAATGATTTTCTCATGAAGTACATGCCGGTGACGATGGTTAGAATCAGGCTGATGAGAATGGAGGCTAACAGCTGTTTGGACAGGAGGGAGATGAAGTTCGTTTCTTTATCCGGCCGCTGTGAAAAACGGAGGTAATAATTCATCCCCTGTTTATTTGTCCAAAGACGGTAATAGGAGAATTCTGAAGCTTCATTCCCTTGGACCTTCGTAGGCAAGGGGTTTTCTTCAGGCGTACTGATAGCGTCGTCGATATAACGGTCGCTGAGTTTTCGAACGGCGTGAGTCGGCCCATTGTCGATGATAAGATGGCCGGCACCGTCATAGATTTGTAAATTCATCTGTGGCGGTAGATTGGCTTGGACGAAGATGGTCGTATCGACTTTTCCATACGTATCTAAATAGTGCACGGCTGCTTCGGCATTATCCATCAGTTGATCGCGCAAGGCGTTGTTCATAATATAATGAATGCTGGTAAGAGTGGCGACGGATACTGTCAGCAGGATGAAGAAGACGATGGCGGAGTAGAGCAGGACCATCTTGGCAAAGATGGGCAGTGGTGCGATAAGAACTTGCCGGATAAGCCAGCGATTAATCTTCTGCCACATAGCCGACTCCCCGAACCGTACGGATATAGTTGCGGTAGTCGGGACCGAGTTTGCCGCGAAGATAACGGATATAGACGTCGACGATATTCGTATCACCGGCAAAGCCGTATCCCCAGACTTCTTCCAGAATACGCGACCGCGATAAGACGATATTTTTATTCACGATTAGATAGACGAGAAGCTCGAATTCTGTCTTCGAGAAGCGGATTTTCCGAGGGCCGATGACGGCTTCATGGCGGTCGACAAATACCGTCATTTCACGGAGATGGAGATATCGTTCCTGATTTTCAAGCTGGCGTCGTTCTCTCAGAAGGGCACGGATACGGGCAAAGAGCTCTTTACTGTTAAAGGGTTTCGTCAGGTAATCGTTGGCCCCGCTGTCCAAGCTGTAGACCTTGGTTTCGATATCATCCCTTGCCGATAACATCATAATCGGAACATTCGATAACTCTCTCGTTCGTTTACAGATGCTCAGTCCGTCGATGTCGGGGAGCATGATGTCGAGGAGTATGAGATCGAAGCGTTCCTGGCAAATGCGGTCTAAGGCGGCGGCGCCGTTATACTCAATCCCGCAGTCATAGCCTTCGTGCTCCAGTTCCATTTGGATGAACCGAGCGATTGGTTTTTCATCTTCAACGATCAAAATACTTGTGTTTCCAGGCATATAAAAACCTCCGATCAAAAGTAGTTTTACACCCCGTTTACTTATATACTTTCTATTATAACGTATATCCTCTCTCTTTTGTACCATCGGCTTATGTCTTTTTTGTATCGCTCACCTGGACATTATCACAAAAAAGTCACAACAATTTAATCTATTTTTCATGTTTAGGCATTTACTTTTTCCGAGAACCTGTTATGATAGTAAGTGTAGAAGAGATCATCTACGAGATGTTGGAGATTTAAGTCTGTTCATTACACCCCTCGAACACCCCTTATCTTATTTCTTCAACTGCTGAGATATTGTCTTCCCCCGATGATATCTTGCAATAAGAAAAAGCCGGCCCCCCTCGCCGGCTTTTTTCTATGGGTGCAATGATGACTGTGAACTATGATTTTGAATAAATTTTGAGAAAAATATTTTGTGTTATGCCAAAAAGCTAGGAAATACCTATATCTTCACCCTTTCGGTATTCATTGACAAGTTTTTGGATTCGTGCAATAATGGAACAGACGACGGGGGTTACCCCGAAAATTGATGTTGGGAGGTGAAAAATATGCATGTTATTTCCGACGAATGCGTAAAATGCGGCGCTTGCGCTAGCACCTGTCCTACGGGCGCTATCGAAGAAGGCGAAACGAAATACGTTGTAACTGATTCCTGCATCGATTGCGGCGCTTGTGAATCCGCTTGTCCTACCGGCGCAATTTCTGCTGAATAATTGCCAGGGCAATTCAATAAGAAAAGAGACATGTATTGGCATGTCTCTTTTTTTATTGAATTGTATCCTTGTCCTATGCTAAAATAAAGTGACTGTAAGTTACATAGTAGGAGGAATTTACCTTGTATGTATTAGGCATTGCCTTGGCCGTCGCCTTTGTCGACCAACTCACGAAGTTTGTTGTGCAGCAGGAAATGGCCCTTCATGAATCCATTCCGGTTATTCCGGGATTTTTTCATATTACTTATATTTTGAATAAAGGCGCTGCTTTTGGTATTTTAGAACATCAACAGTGGCTTTTTTTAATTATTGCCCTTATTTTATTCCTTTTATACGGTATTTTTCGAAAGAAAATGCCGAAACATCCTGTAGTTTCCGGCGGAACCGGACTGCTTCTAGGAGGAGCTTTGGGCAACGCTGTCGACCGGACCTTTGCCGGTGCCGTGACGGATTTCTTTGATTTTAGAATCTGGCCGGTGTTTAATGTAGCCGACATCGGCATCGTCGTCGGTGTGGCTTTATTGTTATGGTATAGTTGGACGCATCTGTCGGATAAATGAGGTTGAAAAATGGAACATAAAGAATTTGTTATTACAGCGGAAGAGAAGGGAAAACGCCTCGATGTCTATTTGGCGGCAGCCCTCGATGTTTCGCGAAGCTATGCGCAGCAGCTCATCCAGGGAGAAGACGTTTTTGTAAATGATAAGCAGGCAAAGTCTAATTATCGTTTGAGTGAAGGCGACGTCGTCTGCGCTCAGTTAGACGTGCAGGAAGAATATAATGTGGAGCCTGAGAATATCCCCCTCGATGTCGTTTATGAGGATAAGGACATCATCGTCGTCAATAAGGCGCGAGGCATGGTCGTTCATCCGGCAGCCGGAAATTTTGACGGGACATTGGTCAATGCCCTGCTCTACCACTGTCAGGGGGAACTGTCCGGCATCAATGGCGTCATCCGGCCAGGCATCGTTCATCGCTTGGACAAGGATACGTCAGGAGTCATGGTCGCGGCTAAGACGGACGAGGCTCATAAAGGCCTTGCTGTGCAGATCAAGGCCCATTCGGCGCACCGAACCTACTGGGCCTTGGTCCATGGCAATATTTCCGAAGAAAAGGGCGTTATCGACGCTCCTATCGGCAGACATCCGAAGGACCGCATACGGATGGCGGTGACCTTTAAGGGCGGCCGCGAGGCCGTTACTCATTTCCGGGTCCTTAAACGTTACGGTGACTATACCTGGGTGGAATGTAAACTGGAGACGGGGCGGACTCATCAAATTCGCGTTCATATGGCCTATATCCATCATCCCGTTGTAAATGACCCTTTATATGGGTATAAGAAAGATGATTTTCCCATTGACGGGCAGGCACTTCATTCTCATTCGCTAGACTTAGTTCATCCAGTCACGAAACAGTTGATGCACTTTGAAGCCCCGGCGCCGGACGATTTTCTCGAATGCCTGAAGCGGGCCGAACAGAAGGAGTGACAGTATGTGGAAAGAAAAGACACTGCTCATGGATGAAAAAGCGATGGGGCGGGCCATTCGCCGTATTGCTCATGAAATCATTGAACATAATAAAGGTCTCGACAGTACGATCCTGGTCGGCATCCATACCCGAGGCGTTCCTTTAGCCAAACGACTGGGGCAGGAACTGACGGCCATCGAAGGGCGAACGGTCCCGGTCTACGATCTGGATATTTCGGCCTACCGTGACGATGGCCGCAAGAGTCCCATTGCTATTACCGATGCCAGTAAGTTCGATGCTGACGGCAAGACCGTCGTTCTCGTCGATGACGTCTTGTTTACCGGTCGGACAGTCCGGTCGGCCTTAAACGCCATCATGGAATTGGGGCGTCCGCAGTTCATCGAGCTTGCCGTCCTCGTCGACAGAGGGCATCGAGAACTCCCAATCCGGGCCGATTATGTCGGCAAAAATGTACCGACGTCACGTAGAGAAGACGTGGCCGTTCAATTGAAGGAAACGGACCGACAGGATCGCGTTATTCTGCGGGAATTGACGAAATAAAGACCCAGAGGCTGCCGCTTTGCGGCAGTCTTTTTTTATTGATTTCCCCTTTATTTATGCTATACTAAAAAAAACATATATTTTGCTATATATTCAGAAAGAAGGGGTTGTGGTCAACGACTCCTGCTTATAGAAGCGGGAGCTTGTAAGTCAGAGAAACATAGGTGCAGCGATGTTGAGAACAACATCTCCCTAATTCTGCCTACATCATCGGGCAGTTGACATTGCCCGTTTTGCCAAGGAGATTTACTCCGAGGCAGTGGTTGTCCTCTCGTAACGAGGGTGATTATTCCCCGAAAGCCATTGGGTTCCGAGGTACTGAATGTTCATAGCTCCGATTCGATCATCATTGGACTGGTATCCGCACTGGCAATGATACAGGTGTTGGTGAGGCTTACGGTTTTCCTTACGGATTGTACTGCATTTCGGGCAACGCTGAGAGGTGTATTTGGCCGAGAATTTCAATACTTCCGAGCGATTTTCGTGAGCCTTGTAGGTCAGATATTGCTCAAGCTGATAGAAAGTCCAACTCCGCAGGTCATAGTTCTGCTTTGCAGTTTTGGAGAGATTCGATGCTTCAAAGCTGACACCTGTTAAATCTTCCAGCACAAACAATGTATCTTTGCCGTATTTCGTAACGAGTGTCTTAGAAATCCGATGATTTACATCAGACATCCAACGGTTCTCTCGTCCGGAAAGGGCTTTGAGTCTACGCTTTGCAGATTTTGTGCCTTTGGATTGGAGCTGCTGTCTGATTTTGAGGAACTTATGTCGTTTGGCTGCAATCTTCCGCCCAGAAACAAATTCGGTTTTGCCTTGTTCATCGTAACTGACCGTCAGGAATCGCAATCCACGGTCTATACCGACAACATGTCGGACATTCTCCTTCCGGAAACCTTCAACCGCTTTGGTGACGGGAATATGCAGATACCACCGGCCTTTGAGTTCAACTAACTTTGCCGTGCCAAGATTCCATGAGCCATCCAGATATTTCGAAAATAGCTTGCTTTCAAAGGTGCAACGAGTTCGTTTACCCAGGGTGTTGATAGACAGGCTTTGTCCATTATCCACGAAGCTGTAATCACGGTTACGAACCAAATCCGCTTGTGGGCGCTTGAAAAAGATGGGTTTCCAAAGCCATTCGAGTGTTTTTGTTATGTATTTCCAGTTGCCATCTTCATCCTTGTATTTGTAGGGCTTTTGGAATAGCTGCTGCTTGACCGTCTTATAACGAGCAATAACTGTCTTGATTGACGACTGTGCAAGCTGCGACTTTAAGCCAAACAACGCACGAAGGTCGCGATATAGTTCTTTGTTGAGGCTTTGATAAGCAATGTTAAATTGATTGTCGAAGATGTATTGCGACACAAAATTACAAGCCTGACGGTACTGTTCGGTCATCTGTTGGAACAATATCTCTTGTTCTGGAGAAATATGGATGCGAAGTTTTATAGTTTTGGTTAGGTCGGACACTTTTTCTCACCTGCCTTTCTAAGAATATATTGCATTCATCAAGGCCACCATACCATATATTTTACTAAAACTCTAGTATTTTAAGAAAGTGAGGTGAAGCGGGCATTCCTTCCCGACCTAAGAGGTCGGAGTATCCTGCCCGTATTTAGATGAAAAAGATTTTAAATGATGTCGATAGTGTCGAAGCCGAAATGATTCAGGGTTTGGTCAAATCGGCACCGAAGATGCTGCGCAAACTCGATTACGGTACGATTGTCGTGAGAGCCAATAAAAAAGAAGGCAAGGTTGCCTTGGTCAGCGGCGGCGGAAGCGGTCATGAACCGGCCCATGCCGGTTATGTCGGAGCGGGGATGCTCGATGGTGCCGTTGCCGGTACGGTATTTACGTCGCCTACACCGGACCAGGTACTGGAAGGTATTAAAGCCGTGGCCACGGAGCAAGGCGTCCTCTGTATCGTTAAAAACTATACCGGTGATATCATGAATTTTGAAATGGCCGTTGAAATGGCCGCCGATGAAGGCATCAAGGCAGACTATGTCGTTGTCAATGATGACGTCGCCGTTCGTGACAGTCTGTATACCACGGGTCGCCGCGGTGTAGCCGGTACCGTTTTCGTCCATAAGCTTGCCGGCGCCAAGGCGGAACAGGGGGCATCGCTGGCAGACGTAAAAGGCGTTGCCGAAAAGGTCGTTGCCAACGTCCGCTCCATGGGCATGGCTATTGAACCGTGCACCGTTCCGGCAGCGGGGAAGCCGGGATTCGAACTGGCCGATGACGAAATGGAAATCGGAATCGGCATCCACGGCGAACCGGGGACTCATCGGGAGAAACTGCGTCCGGCTAATGAAATCGCCAAGATGCTCATCGATGAAATTCTATCCGACCTCGACTATAAAGGCCGGGACGTCGTCGTTATGGTCAATGGCATGGGCGGCACTCCGCTCATGGAACTGTATATCGTCAATAATTTTGTACAGGATTATCTCAAAGAGCAGGGCGTCCATGTCTATGACACGATGGTTGGCAACTACATGACCTCCATTGAAATGGCAGGATTTTCCTTGACGCTCCTGCGCTTGGACGATGACATGAAAGCCCTCTATGACGCACCGGCAGAGACACTGGCTTGGAAAAAATAAAAGGGGATGATTTCGTTGGATACGAAGCAGATGGCGGCCATCATCGAAGGAATGGCTAAGAAGATTGAAGCAGAAAAAGACTTTTTGACCCAGCTCGACAATGAAATTGGCGATGGGGATCATGGAATCAATATGGCACGAGGCTTTGCAGCCGTAGAAAAGAAACTGCCGTCTTTGCGTGACGGTGATATCGGTTCTCTTCTTAAAGGCGTGGGTATGCAACTCGTGTCGACGGTCGGCGGCGCTTCGGGGCCGCTCTATGGAACGGCTTTCATGAAAGCCGGTATGGCCTGCAAGGGCTTGACGGAACTCGATGGGCCGGCCTTTGTCAAAGCGATGGAAGCTGCTGTAGACGGTATTAAGATGCGCGGCAAGGCGACAGAAGGCGAAAAGACGATGCTCGATGCCTTGTGCCCGGCCTTAAAAGCCTTGCAGGACGATGTCGCTGCCGGCAAATCGTTAAAAGAAGCCCTGACAGATGCAGCCGCAGCTGCTGAAAAAGGGGTAGAATATACCAAGACCATTATTGCTACGAAGGGGCGGGCCAGCTATTTAGGAGAACGCAGTGTAGGCCATCAAGACCCGGGGGCGACATCGGCTTTTTATTTGCTGCAGGTCTTGGCAGAAATGGCATAAGATATAGGAGTTGAAGAAAATGGTAGGAGTCGTATTGGTTTCACATAGTCAGAAAGCTGCCGAAGGGGCGGCGGAACTCGCCCTTATGATGGCACCGGATGCGCCGGTCAAGGCTGCCGGAGGCCTCGAAGACGGTAGTCTCGGTACGAGTTTTGAAAAAATCAGTGCTGCCGTTGAAGCGGCAGATCAAGGGGATGGGGTAGCCTTGATCATGGATATGGGCAGCGCCGTCATGACGGCTGAAATGGTGGCCGAAAGCATGGACGATCGGAAGATCCGTCTCTTGGATTGCCCTTTTATCGAAGGCGCTGTCATTGCCGCTATTGAAGCGGCCGGCGGCACCCCTCTTTCGGCCATGCAGGAAAAAGTAGAATCCAGCCGGGATAGGAAGTTGTAAGCAGTCACGATGAAACACTTTTTTAAACGACTCTCCCTCATCTTTATTTGTCTGGCCGTTCTCGTCGCCGGTGTCGGCATGTATATCGGCAATATGGCCTACGAAGAATTTTACGATGCACCGTGGGATCAGATACTGGGGATTGAAAATCACAGCCGCGACGTTTCGACAATCCGTCAATGGGAACGGGAACGGGATTGGGAACCGGTCCGGGTCAATGCGCCGGACGGAAAAATCCTGCGCGGGACCTATATTGAAAATCGCCGCGACTCACACAAGACGGTTATCCTCATCCATGGTTTGTACCAAAATAGAACAATGTGTCTGCCCTACATGGACGAATACCGCCGCCTGGGTTATAACATTCTGCTCATCGATTTGCGGGGCCATGGCGAAAGTGAAGGCGACCACACCGAATGGGGGATAAGCGAAGTCGATGACTTACTGATGTGGTGTCAGTGGCTGCAAAACCGCGATCCGCAGATGACCATCGGTCTGCACGGTATTTCCCTTGGTGCCTCGATGGCCTTATTGTACGCCGGCAGTGAATACGGTCAGGATTTATCCTTTGTCGTCGCCGACAGTGCTTATGGCAATATCATCGCCCTCGGACGGGAAAAATTATGGCAGGCCGTCGGTGATAAACGGGCTATTTGGGGGTATAATCTTCTTGATCCCTTCTTCCAGGCAGCCATGTTCTACCATACTCATAAAATGGTGTCGTCCCTGGAACCGGCCCAGGCTGTAAAACGGATGAAAGTCCCGGTACTTTTTCTTCACGGCAGTGAGGATGAATTGGTTCCGGTGAAGACCGCCAGAAGTTTATATGACAACTGTACAAGTCCTAAGAAGGAAATTCATATTTTTGAAGGATCTCCTCATGCCGTTGGCATTGAGACCAATCAAAGTGAATATATGCGTGTTTTGAGCCAATTCTTAGAAGCGGATGCCGATTCAGTCTAAAAAAGGTCTGGATCTATGCATTTCCGATACTTGACTATTTTTCGATACCCGACTATTATTAGTATAGTACATTTCCGCCATCTACTAGATATGGTAGATGGCGGTTGTATGTCTACGATACATTGTTGGAGGAGGAAATGGAATGAACGAACAAGAATGGCTCGGCAGTGACAATCAGCTGGGACTCGATATTTGGAAGAATAAATACTGTGATGATGGCGAAACTTTCGACCACTGGCTTGAACGAATCAGTGGCGGCGACAGTGAAGTGGCTGATTTGATCAAAGAAAAAAAGTTTCTCTTTGGCGGCCGTATCTTGGCAAACCGCGGACTGGAATGCGAAGGCAAAAAGATAACCTTATCCAATTGCTACGTCATGACACCGCCGGAAGACAGTATTGAAAGCATCTTCGACCGGGCCGGGAAACTGGCGCGTACCTATAGCTACGGCGGCGGATGCGGCATCGATATTTCTCAGCTCAGTCCAAAGGGCGCCCGCATCAACAACGCGGCTAAAGAAACGAGCGGTTCCATTTCCTTTATGACTCTCTATTCGCTGGTTACGGAACTTATCGGCCAGAACGGGCGCCGCGGCGCACTGATGATTTCCATCGACTGTGCTCACCCGGACGTGCTGGATTTCATTAAGCTTAAAACGGACCTTGATAAAGTTACGAAGGCCAATATTTCGATTCGCCTTAGCGATGAATTCATGGAAGCCGTCAAGGAGCATAAGCAGTTCCGCCTGCACTTCACTCGTAAAGAAACAGGGCAGGTCATCGAAAGCTTGGTCAACGCAGCTGATGTATTCCGTCTCGTTGCTGAAACGAACTGGGATTATGCTGAACCGGGAGCCCTCTTTTGGGACCGCATCAAGTCGTGGAACCTCTTGGCCAATACGCCGGAATTCTCCTTTGCCGGTGTCAATCCCTGTGCCGAAGAACCCTTGCCGGCCGGTGGTTCATGCCTCCTCGGCAGCCTCAACTTGGCAAACTTCGTAACATCCCCCTTTACGCCGAATGCTTCCTTTGACTTTGACGAATTCAAGCGCTGCGTCGTCATCGCCGTTCGCGCTTTAAATGACGTTCTTGAAGAAGGTCTCCCTCTCCATCCCTTGGAAGAACAGCGGGAAAGCGTTACGGCTTGGCGCCAGATCGGCCTCGGTATCATGGGCCTTGGTGACATGCTTATTCAGATGGGACTGACCTATGGCAGTAAGGATGCCGTTGATTTCTGCCATGATATCGGCTTTGCCATGGCGGATACGGCCATTGCCGCTTCGGCGGATCTGGCACACGAACGCGGTGCCTTTGCTAAATGCCATATCGATGAAATCATGAGCACACCGTATTTTAAAGCCAATACGACGGATGCAACGGCCGAAAAGGTAAAGGAATACGGCCTGCGCAATTCCCAGTTGCTCACCATCGCGCCGACGGGAACCTTGTCGACGATGCTCGGAATTTCCGGCGGGATTGAACCGATTTACGCCAATTTCTACGAAAGAAAAACTGAATCCCTTCATGGGACGGACGTCTACTACAAAGTCTATACGCCTATCGTGGAACGGTATATGAAGGCCCGTAAGCTGAAAGATGACGGCGAACTGCCGGATTACTTCGTAACTGCCTTGACCCTCGACTACCGCGAACGCGTCGCTATGCAGGCTGCTTGGCAGCGGCACATCGATGCGTCCATCAGTTCGACAGTCAATGTACCCAACAGCTTCACCGTCGAAGATACGGAAAACCTCTACCTCCTGGCCTATGAAAACGGCTGCAAGGGCCTGACCTTATTCCGTGACGGCTGCAAACGGGCCGGCATCCTGACGACGCATGAAGAAGAAAAACCGGTACCGACGGCCGGCGAAGGCCTCGAACGCGGTGAAATCGTCAGTATCGACGACAACGTCATCGGCAAGAAGCGCAAGCTCATTACGGGCTGCGGCAGTCTGCACTGCATGGCCTTCTTTGATCCCCAGACCGGGGCCCTGCTTGAAACGTATTTGAGTAAGGGATCTACGGGCGGCTGCAATAACTTCATGATCGGCCTGTCGCGTATGATTTCTATCAGCGCCCGTGCCGGCATCGATATTTATACTATCGTCGATCAGCTCAATTCGACGGGGAACTGCCCGTCCTATTCGGTCCGCCGGGTGACGCGCGGTGATACCAGCCGCGGCTCGTGCTGCCCCATGGCCGTCGGCAATGCCCTCCTCGACATGTTCGACGAAGTCCAGCAGGAACTGCAGCAGACGGAATCCGTCGCCAGCGGTCATACCCCACCGGTGAAAAAAGCTCCGGTCCGCCCGAGAGCTGAAAAGAAAGTCACGGCTGAAAGCATCCTTTGCCCCCAGTGCGGCGAACCTTTGACCTTCGAAGGCGGCTGCAATACCTGCAAGAACTGCGGCTGGAGTAAATGCAGTTAAGGTAAGTGGGAGGGCTCATCGCCCCAAAAATCGATGCGTCATCCCACTATAGTTATGATGTCGTATCGATCCTATAGGCTGAGATGAGGGGAACCATTTATTAAAAAAATTCCTTGTGTGAATGAGAATGCAGTCTGTAAAGGCCGTAAATGTTTTTTTACTAAAGCCAGTATTGACAGACTGGGACATTATGTTTATAATATACATAATTTTACAGAAAGCGATGAAAGAGAAGCAAATTACGGGTCTTTTCAGAGAGCTGCCGGTCGGTGCGAGGCAGTAGGGCTGTAAGGCGTTCCGCTCCGGAGCTGCAAATGATGAATTTGACGGGTACGCCCGATACAGCGGTACAAGTTGGCCGAAAGGCAAGTTGGGTGGCAACGCGGGAATACAACTCTCGTCCCTTTGATGGGACGGGAGTTTTTTTTATAGCAGAAGACTTTCCCTGCGGTCTTCGCTGCACAAGAGGGGGAGAAACATGAAAAGAGTGTACAATTTCAATGCCGGTCCATCGGCAATGCCTTTGGAAGTACTGAAAGAAGTGCAAGATGAATTTCTCGATTTTAATGGAACCGGTATGAGTATCGTTGAAATCAGTCATCGCAGTGCCGCCTATCAAGCTATGCAGGATGATACGGTGGCCATGCTGAAGAAGCTCTTGGTCGTTCCGGATGATTATCATATCGTCTTTATCCAAGGCGGCGGCAGTATGCAGTTTACCATGCATGCAGCCAATTTCCTGAAAAATCGCGGCGGGTATTTGAATACCGGCGTCTGGTCCAATAAGGCTATGGAAGCGGCGTCCTTTTTCGGCGAAACCTATGAAGTCGCTTCGAGTAAGGCTGAGGGATTTTCTTATATTCCCAAAGCGGACAGCTTCGCCGTAAAAGCGGATACGGACTATGTCTATATGACGTCGAACAACACGATTCACGGGACGCAGTGGAAGAGTTTTCCCTCCTTCGACGTGCCTTTGTTCTGCGATATGTCCAGCGACTTTCTCAGCCGTCCCGTCGATATCAAGCAGTTTGATTTCATCTATGCCGGTGTTCAGAAAAATGTCGGTCCTGCCGGCGTTGTCGTAGCCATCATCAAAGATGATCTCTTGAAAAAAGTCTGCCGCGACTTGCCGGTCATGATGCAGTATAAGACCTACGTCGATCATGATTCAACGTATAATACACCGCCGGTGTTCAATATTTACTTCGTCAATAAAGTCGCTCACTGGCTTGATCGTAACGGCGGCCTCTCGGCCATGGCGAAGCGCAATCAGGAAAAAGCAGCTATCGTCTATGATGCCATCGATGAAAGCAACGGTTTTTATCGGGGCCATGCCGCGAAAGATTCACGCAGCCTGATGAACGTCACCTTCAACCTGCCGACACCGGAATTGGAAGCTCAGTTCGTTGCAGCCGCAGCCGAACAGGATCTCATCGGCATCAAAGGGCACCGCTCCATCGGCGGCTGCCGGGCTTCTCTGTATAATGCCGTTACGGAAGAAGGCTGCCGGGCCTTGGCGGATTTCATGAAAGATTTCCATAAAAAGCATTAATATTGTATATAAGGAATAGGATCTATAGGGGGATACGAAAATGAAAATTTTAGTCAGCGATGACGTATCGATGAAGGGCGTAGAGCTCCTTCGTGAAAATGGTTACGAAGTCGACGTTAAGAAAAATCTCGATGAAGACGGCCTCATTGCCTGCATTGGCGAATACGACGGCCTCATTACCCGGTCGATGACCCACGTTACGGAAAAGGTCATCGCCGCCGCAACGAAACTGAAAGTCGTCGGCCGTGCCGGTGTCGGTGTCGACAGCATCGACTTGAAGAGCGCTACTGCGCGGGGCATCGTCGTTGTCAACACGCCGACGTCGAATACGTTAGCGGCAACGGAACACACTTGTGCCATGATCATGGCCATTACCCGACACATTCCGCAGGCCCATAATTCACTCATGGCCGGCAACTGGGACCGCAAGACATTCACGGGCATTCAGCTCCAGAATAAGACCCTCGGCATCATCGGCGTCGGCCGTATCGGCTCGCGCATTGCAAAACGGATGCAGGCCATGGAAATGAAGACCATCGGCTATGACCCGTATATTCCCGAAGAACGGTTTAAACAACTCGGTGTTGAACCCGTCGATTTAGATACCCTTCTCGAACGGTCCGACTACATTACGATGCACACGCCGCTTACGAAAGAAACGACAGGCCTTATCGGTAAGGATGAAATTGCCAAAATGAAAGATGGCGTGCGGGTCATCAACGTCTCGCGCGGTGCCGTCCTCGACATCAATGCCCTGGCCGATGCCTTGAAGAGCGGCCACGTAGCCGGCGCTGCCATCGACGTATTTCCGACGGAACCGCTTACGACGGATATCAATCCCTTCGTTGGCATGGACAATGTCGTCATCACGCCGCATCTCGGCGCTTCGACCGTAGAAGCGCAGATCGGTGTTTCCGTTGACGTTGCCGAAGGCGTCATGGAAGCTTTGAAAGGGGAACCCGTTGCTACGGCTGTCAATATGGCTCCCGTTCCGCCTCATGTCTACAACGTTATCCATCCTTATTTCGACCTCATGGAACGGATGGGGAATTTAGGCGTATATTTGGCCGATGCACCCATGAAGGAAATCGAAGTCGAATATACGGGCGAACTGGCCGATACGGAAACGCGCCTCTTGACGACGGCCGTCCTCAAAGGGGCTTTAAATCCCATCCTGCAGGAATCGGTCAATTACGTCAACGCTTCTGAAGTGGCTAAGACGCGCCACATTGCCGTTAAGGAAATCAACAGTCAGTCCAACAACTACTTTGTAAACTCGGTTACTGTCCGCGTTCGGACCAATAAGGGCGAACACGCCATTGTTGGCGTCCTGTTCAATGGGACGGAAGCGAAAATCGTTCAGATCGATGAATACCGCGTCGACTTTAAACCGGAAGGCTACTTGCTCCTCGTACCCCACGTCGACCAGCCGAATATGATCGGTCAGATTTCGACCATCCTCGGCCAGGCTCATATCAACATCATGGGCATGCAGGTCGGCCGCATGACGACGACGGGCAACAACATCATGGCCATTGCCGTCCAGGATGATATTCCTAACGACATCATGGTCAAGCTCCGCTCGATCAACGGGATTCTCGACATTAAACTCATTCACTGTGACACACACTAAAAGGGGA
Source organism: Megasphaera sp. DISK 18 (assembly GCF_001682955.1). Taxonomy (NCBI): domain Bacteria; kingdom Bacillati; phylum Bacillota; class Negativicutes; order Veillonellales; family Veillonellaceae; genus Megasphaera; species Megasphaera sp. DISK 18. Next base: position 80,773 of record NZ_LUGJ01000009.1, on the reverse strand, counting down.
AGATTATGGTACGCATCATACTTATTCGCCACGGCGAAACACAATGGAACATTGAAGGCCGCTACCAGGGACAGGAAGACACGCACCTCAGCGAACGGGGCCAGCTCCAGGGCCGCATGGTTGCTGACGGCTTAAAGAATACGCCCATTGACGTGGCTATTTCAAGTCCGCTCGAACGGTCCTACATGACCTGCTCTTTCTGTGCGGCGCTTCACGGTCTCACGGTCTTAAAAGATGACCGCCTCCTTGAAATCAATCACGGCGATTGGGAAGGGCGGCTGGCTGATGACATCAAGGCTCAGTATCCTGATGAATTTCAGCGCTGGCATACGGCGCCTCACACGGTCACCATGCCGGGCAAGGGCGGCGAGTCTTTGGAAGACGTCCGCAGCCGTGTCCGGGCGGCCTTCGATGATTACGTTCAGAAATATGACGGCAAGACGGTCTTGGTGGCAGCTCACGATGCCGTAAACAAGGCCATCATTTGTGACGTTCTGGGCCTTGATTTAAGCCATTTTTGGCAGATCAAGCAGGACAATACCTGCATCAACGTCTTAGAATGGCAGGATGGGACCTGGCGTTTGGTCCTGCTCAATTCGACGAATCATATGGGGTATTTGTTCAGTGGTATTGAACAAAAAGGGTTATAATACTATCGCAGCGAGGTAGTTAAAGTATATTTACAGAGGAAGGAAGCAGCTATCATGTTAGATACGAAATTCATCCGCGACCACGTAGAAGAAGTTAAGGAAAACATTAAGAATCGCCACGCCCATGCCGACGTCGACGCCTTCGTCGCCTTAGACGATAAACGGCGTGAAATCCTTCAAAAAGTCGAAGCCATGAAGAATGAACGCAATACGGTTACCAAGGAAATCAGCCAGCTCAAACGCAATAAAGAAAATGCCGACGCCCAGATTGCAGCTATGAAGAAGCTCGGCGACGACATCGACGTCCTCGATAAGGAAGTCAAGGCTGTCGAAGCCGATATGCACGCCATCCAGCTCATGATCCCTAATATGTGCCATCCGTCGGTTCCGGTCGGCAACGACGACAGCGATAACCCGGAAGTCCGCAAGTGGGGCGAACCGAAACAGTTCGACTTTGAACCGCTGAACCACTGGGACGTCGGAGAACGCTTAGGTCTTCTCGACTCTGAACGGGCCGCAAAGGTTACTGGTGCCCGTTTCTATTACTATGTCGGCGCCGGCGCCCGTTTGGAACGCGCTGTGTACAATTTCATGCTCGACCAACATACGGAAAAAGACGGCTACACCGAAGTCATTCCGCCATATATCGTCAATCGCGATTCCATGACCGGTACGGGTCAGCTGCCGAAATTTGCGGAAGACATGTATAAGCTCAATGTCGAAGGCGAAGAAATGTATATGATCCCGACGGCAGAAGTACCGCTTACCAACTATTACCGCGGTGAAATCATCGACGGCAGTAAACTGCCGATTTACTTCACATCCCTGACACCGTGCTTCCGCGCTGAAGCCGGTTCTGCCGGCCGCGATACGCGAGGCCTCATTCGCCAGCATCAGTTCCATAAAGTCGAAATGGTAAAATATTCGGCTCCGGAAACGAGCTACGATGAACTCGATAAACTGACACAGAATGCCGAAGATATCTTAAAGGCTTTGGGCCTTCCCTATCACGTCGTCTGCCTCTGCACGGGCGATATCGGTTTCTCGGCTGCCAAGACTTTCGACGTCGAAGTCTGGTTCCCGGCCCAGGGGAAATACCGTGAAATTTCTTCGTGTTCCAATACGGAAGATTTCCAGGCACGGCGGGCTAACATCCGCTTCCGCCGGAACCCGAAATCGAAGCCGGAATTCGTCCATACCTTAAACGGTTCGGGCTTGGCTGTAGGCCGCACGGTCGCTGCTATTCTCGAAAACTATCAGCAGGCTGACGGTTCGGTCGTAGTACCGGAAGTCCTTCGTCCGTACATGCACTGCGACGTCATTACGAAAGAAAAATAAAAGCCTCGTCCCTGAGATGCTGTTAAAAAAAACTCCTGTCTAAAAGCAGGAGTTTTTTACTTTGCCTAGAAATAATACTATATATGTGTTTTCGTTATTTTTAGACAAGGAGGTTCCTTATGAATCGCGTATTGACCTTGGAGTTTGTTCGCGTTACGGAAGCGGCAGCGGTAAAAGCCGGCCGTCTCATGGGGAAGGGCGATAAGAATGGCGCCGATCAACTGGCTGTCGACGGTATGCATTCGATCTTGTCGACGGTTCCCATCGACGGTACGGTCGTCATTGGCGAAGGGGAAATGGATGAGGCCCCCATGTTATATATCGGCGAAAAAGTCGGAGCCGGCGGTACGGAAGTCGATATTGCCGTCGATCCCTTGGAAGGGACGAATTTGACGGCCAAAGGGCAGGACGGATCCATTTCGGTCATGGCTATTGCCGGGAAAGGTGATTTACTTCACGCGCCGGACATGTATATGGAAAAGCTCTGCGTCGGACCGCGGGCTAAGGGGCGCATCGACTTGAATCAGTCCGTGCCGGAAAACCTGCGCCGCATCGCCGAGGGCTTAGAACGAGGCATCGATGACTTGACCGTCGTCATCCTCGACCGGCCGCGCCACAAAGACCTTATCGACGAGTGCCGCAGCGCCGGTGCCCGTATCAAGCTCATTACCGACGGCGACGTTTCACCGGCGGTCGACGCCGGTATCGAAGGTTCCGGCGTCCACGTCGTCATGGGAATCGGCGGTGCACCGGAAGGGGTTCTGGCAGCGGCCGCCTTGAAGTGCCTCGGCGGCGATATGCAGGCCCGCCTCATTCCTTATACCGACGAAGAACGGCAGCGCTGTTTGGATATGGGCATCAAAGATATTAACAAGGTCATGACCCTCGATGATCTGGTAAAAGGGGATGACTGCATTTTCTCGGCGACAGCCATTACCAATACGCCCATGATGCGCGGCGTTCAGTACTTTGGCGGCGGCGCCCGGACGATGTCCGTCGTCATGCGTTACCGCAGCGGAACGATTCGTTTTATCGATACCTTCCACCGCTTCAATAAAGAAGCGAAATGGAGTATCCACCTATAACATTTCCTTTACAAGGTATTCCTAAAAAAGGGCTTGTCGCCTAGGCGCCAAGCCTTTTTTTTTCTTTCCGTTTATGGTAGAATAATTTGATAGTAATTATATGCTCAATAGAATGGCATCTTCAGGCATCGCGTCTTTGGAGGCCATTTAGATAAAACTACTCGAATACTATTAGGAGGCACCAGAATTGGAGAAACTTGTTATTCATGGTGGAAAGCCCTTACAGGGCACTGTTCGCGTCAGTGGGGCTAAAAATGCCGTACTGCCCATTATCGTCGCATCTATGTTGGGAACGACGAAAAGTACATTGACCGAGATTCCGAAGCTCGCTGACGTCCATACCGTCTGCGACGTCATCGAATCCCTCGGCGTCCATATAGAACACCCCGAAAGAGATACCCTTATCATTGATGCCCGGGAGTTGACATCGACGACGGCACCGTATGATTTGGTCCGCCGCATGCGTGCGTCCTTTTTAGTTATGGGACCGCTCTTGGCCCGCAAGGGGAGGGCACAGATTTCCCTGCCCGGCGGCTGCTCCATCGGTGCGCGTCCGATTGACTTGCACCTCAAGGCCTTTGAAGCCATGGGCGCCGTCATCAACCTTGAAAACGGCGACATCGAAGCCGTAGCCCCAAATGGCCTGCAGGGCGCTCAGATTTACCTTGATTTCCCCAGTGTCGGTGCGACGGAAAACATCATCATGGCTGCTTCCATGGCTAATGGCAAGACGGTCCTCGAAAATGCTGCTGAAGAACCGGAAATCGTCGATTTGGCAACCTATCTGAACAGCATGGGTGCCAATATTCGCGGTGCCGGTACCAACGTCATCCGAATCGAAGGTGTCAAGGAACTCCACGGTGCCAGCCACGCTGTTATTCCCGACCGCATTGAGGCCGGTACCTTTATGATCGGCGCCGCTATGACCAAGGGCAACATCTTCGTTGAAAATGCCATTTCAGAGCATTTAAAGCCCCTTATTTCTAAGTTAAAAGAAGTCGGTGCCGAAGTGGAGGAAGAAATCGACGGTATCCGCGTCATCGGCCATGAGCCCTTGCGGCCGGCCGATATAAAGACCTTGCCTTATCCCGGATTTCCGACGGATATGCAGGCCCAGTTCATGGCGTTGACGACGCTCTGCCAAGGGACGAGCGTCGTTACGGAAACGGTCTTTGAAAACCGCTTCATGCACGTCGATGAATTTAAACGGATGGGTGCTAAAATCCGAATCGAAGGACGCAGCGCCATCGTAGAAGGCATAGAACAGCTTAAAGGCGCCTCGGTCAATGCCACCGACCTGCGTGCCGGAGCCGCCCTGGTCCTGGCGGGCTTGGTCGCTGAAGGCGAAACGGAAGTCGGTTATCTATACCACATCGACCGTGGTTACGATAATTTTGTATTAAAATTACAAAGGCTAGGTGCAGATATTGTTCGCGTCAATATTGAGGAAGAAGAAAACTAAAAAAAAGGTACAGCCGGCACGGCATTCCCGCTCGTTCTTTTTATCGAACTGGTTTGCCAGTGATATTGCCATTGATTTGGGGACGGCCAACATTATTGTATTCGTTAAAAATAAGGGCATCGTCGTCAATGAGCCGGCCGTCATCGCCGTCGATACGATGGAAAATAAGGTCGTTGCCATCGGCCGCGAAGCCCAGGCTATGATCGGGCGGACGCCGCGCAACATCCATGCCTACCACCCCCTTCGCAACGGCGTCATTGCCGACTACGATGCGACGGAGTACATGTTGCGGTATTTCATCCGTCGGGCCATTGGGAAGTCCTTGTTTTTTAAACCCCGCGTCGTCATCTGTGTCCCGTCGAGCGTTACCAACGTCGAACGGCGGGCTGTCATCGAAGCGGCCATGCAGGCCGGAGCCAGAAAGACGACGGTCATGGAAGAACCGCTGGCAGCGGCCATCGGGGCCGGCCTCGATATTGCCACGTCGAACGGGTCTATGGTCGTCGATATGGGCGGAGGCACGACGGATGTTGCCGTTCTCAGCCTGAGCGGCATCGTCATTAGCGAATCCCTGCGCATCGGTAGCAATACCTTTGATGAAGCCATCATCCGTTATTTGGAAAAGATAAAGCACGTCACCATTGGCCAGCACACGGCAGAAGAGCTGAAAATCTTAATCGGCACGGCTATGAGCGACGGCCGCCGCATGACGGCTGACGTCCGCGGCCGCAGCACGGAAACGGGACTTCCCGTATCGATTGATATCGATTCACAGGAAATCCGCCTGGCCATCGACGAACCGATTCAGACCGTCCTCAAGACGATCGTTTCCATCTTAGAAAAGACACCGCCCGAACTGGCGGCGGACATTGCCGACCACGGCATCGTCCTCACCGGCGGCGGATTACTTCTCGATAGTTTTGACCGTCTTATTTCCCGTACGACCGGCATGGCAGCCTATCTTTGCGAAGATCCGCTGCTCTGCGTGGCCCATGGTGCCGGCAAGGCCGTCCGAGAAATGGACTGCTTAAAAGATAGTTTTGATGATTTATAACTGTTTCGCTCTTTCAGTGAAATAGGAATGGAGGGAGCCGTCATGAAAAAACTTTACAGACTCGCCGTATTAGCCGGACTCGCCGGTCTTCTCGCGATGCCGGCAGCTGCGGCTGATGTATCCTATATAACCGTATTGAGCGGCAGCGTCGTCAGTGTAGCCCCTGTCGGTGCCGCTGTTAAAGAAGGAGATGTTCTTCTTACGGTCAATTCTTTAGCCGGTCCGATGCCGGCAGCCCGTTCTGATAAAGACGGTGTTGTTAAATCGGTCCTCGTCCAGCCGGGCTCGCAGGTACAGCAGGGCGCCGTTGTCGTCGTGGTGGAAACGAAATGATGAAATCCTCCATGACGAAGAAAGTCTCTGCTTTACGGCGTATGGTGGGCCGAGTCTGTCTGACTGCGGCCTTTTCCTGTCTTTTGGCGGTTTCGGCACAGGCTCAGGAATTTATGAACGTCAGTGACGTCCAAATCGGTATGACCGGCTATGCCAAGACCGTCGTTCAAGGGACGGAAATCCAGACCTTCCCCGTTGAAATCTTAGGGGTCATGAAGAACAGCGGCCCGTCGGGGGATTTGATTCTGGCCAAGTTTTCCGGCCCCCTCATCGAACAGACCGGCGGCATTGCCCAAGGGATGAGCGGCAGTCCGGTTTACATCGACGGTAAGCTCCTCGGCGCCGTTGCCTACGGCTGGTCCTTTACCAACTCCCGCATCGGTATGATTACGCCCATCAACGACATGTTGAAACTGTGGAACGTGCCGACCAAGGAAGAAATCCGGCCTTTCAACGCCCGTGAATCGTCGCTCATTCCCATTGCGACGCCGTTGATGATGTCCGGTTTTGATACGACGTCGGCCGAGTGGATGAAGAGTAAGCTGCCCGATTATAATTTCATGCCCGTCGATACGGCATCGGCCAGCACCGATGATGTCGCCATGCCTTTAGAACCCGGCAGCAGTGTGGCTGCCGCCTTCGTTAACGGCGATATGAAGATGGGTGCTATCGGTACGGTCACCTACGTTGACAACGATCACATCGTGGCCTTTGGTCATCCTTTTTTGAAAAAGGGCAGTATCAATTATTTCATGCATAATGCTTATATTTTTACGGTTGTCAACAACCTGTCCAGCTCTTTCAAATTAGGATCTATCGGTGCTGAAGTCGGCAAGATTACCCAGGACCGGGGCGCCGGCATCAGCGGTCAGTACGACTATTTGGCACCGGGCATTCCGGTTACGATCAACGTACGCGATACCGATACCAATACGGCCATGACTAAACGCGTTAAGATCATTGAAGATAATGAACTGACCCCGGTTTTAGCTGCGACGACGGTCTATAATACGGTCAATAAGACCATCGACCGCACCGGCGGCGGCACGGCGACCTTGTCCTATACCATTCGCTCGTCTAATGGCCGCGATAAGGACATTACCCGCCACAATATGTATTATTCCGAAGAAAATATCAATGAAAAGAGCATTGATGAATTGTACAATGTTCTCGATATCTTAAAGCACAACGAATTTATTGATTATCCCGTTCTCGATATCACCATGAACGTCGATATTACCCAGGCCCGCAAGTCGGCTTCCATCGTCGATGCTACAGCCGCTCCGGTTGTCGTAAGTCCCGGGGACAACGTATACTTTAAAGTAAAACTCCATCCCTACCGCGGTGTCGATGAAGTGAAGACCATGAGCTTTACCGTGCCTAAGGATCAGCCCTTGGGGGATATGGTATTAGAAGTCCGCGGCGGCGGTGTCATTCCTTTGCCGTATTTGATCGAAAAGCAGCGCTACAACTTGACCGATGAAATCATCAAACGCCTGCGTCGCTACAAAGATTTTGATGCCTTGAAAAAAGAAATCGACAAGGAAGACTCCAATAATGATTTGGTCATTGAAATCCTCGATCAGGGCGTCAGCATGATCAATGAAAGCGGGACCAAGGTGAGCAAGGAGAAAATCCGCGGTAAAGAACCGGGAACCAGTGCCAAAGATGTCATTAAGCCGAGTAAGCACAATGTGGGCGACGACAATCAAAGCGATGCCAAGTCATCCATCGCTACGCCGTACATCGTCAAAGGCGACGGCCAGATAACGATTAAAGTCGTAACACCGGAAAAACGCGATGCCTTCCTCGCCAAGAACCACAATATCAATGAAGCCAAGGCGATCATCGGTGATGAATCGGATGGAGCGTCCCAAGATGACGAACTGGTAAAATCCGACAAGACCGATGACAGCAAGGATACCGATAAAAAGAACGACAAAAATCAAGATAAGGACGGCGGTAAAGATGCGGCTTCCGTGATTCGGACAGTCGACCTCGATCTGTTCCACTGAGTGTAAAACCGGCTCTTTTACCGGACAAATCGTCCTGCTTTAATAAGACCTGAAAAGGGCTGTCTTCGGACGGCCCTTTTTACTTGCCATTTTTCGCATAAAATGCTATTATTTTACCTATGGAAACTCAAATTAGAATTTTAGTTTTCAGCCTTTATTTTCTCACAATTTAGGCACAATTAAATATTGGTGTTTTACATCCATTTTTAATAATGGTATAGTAAAAGTAGTCTACTACTTAGGGAAAGGGCGGTATTTCATGCAGAAACTTTTAGAAGACATTGGGAAGTTTACCATCCATGTCTTTGAACAAGTCGGTGTCATCGCCATCCTTTTTGCCCGGACGCTGCGCCAGCTTCCGAAGAACCAACGGCAGCTGATGTTCAACCAGATGGCTCATCTCGGCGTCAATTCCCTGCCTATCGTCAGTATGACTCTGCTCTTTGCCGGTATGGTCATGACCTTACAGATCGTCGACATTCTCCTGCGCTACGGAGCACAGTCGACCTTAGGCGGCGTCATGTCCGTTGCTATGGGGCGTGAGTTGGGTCCTATCTTAACGGGCGTCGTCATGGCCGGCCGCGTCGGTGCTGCTATGACGGCAGAAATAGGGACCATGAAGGTTACCGAGCAAATCGACGCCCTGCGCTGCATGGCCGTCAATCCTATTGCTTATTTGGTCGTTCCTCGATTTATTGCCTGCGTCATCATGGTGCCGATGCTTGCTTTTTACGGCTATGTCATCGGGACGGCCGGCGGCTACGGCGTGGCGACCCTCGGGGCCGGTCTGACGCATTTTACGTATGTAAATTCGATTGAATTATTTACGAACATAAGCGATGTCGTCCTGGGCATGGTCAAAGCTATGTTTTTTGGCGGGATCATTGCCCTCGTTGCCTGCAATGAAGGCATGAATGCTCAAAGCGGTGCTGAAGGCGTCGGTCAGGCGACGACGAAATCCGTCGTGACATCGATCATCTTTATTTTTATCTGCAATTATATCTTATCCGTTTTATTATATTGAGGAGGATCATGATTCGTCTTCGCGATGTGACCGTCGCTTATGGCGATAAGGTCATACTGGACAACATTAATTTAGACATTCATCAGGGAGAGACCTTGGCCGTCCTCGGTGCCAGCGGTTCCGGCAAGAGTACGATCCTGCGCCTCATCATCGGTCTGCAAAAGCCGACAAGGGGCCATGTTTTCTTCCATGATACGGATATTACCACTTATGATGAAGACCAGCTGATGGAGGTTCGCCGTCACATGGGGATGGTTTTTCAGTATTCCGCCCTCTTCGATTCCATGACGGTTGGTGAAAACGTAGCCTTCGGCCTTCGTCAGCATACTCACGACGATGCGGCGACGCGGCAGCGAATCGTCAAGGAAAAACTGCATCTCGTCGGTCTCGATGGGATTGAAGATATGATGCCCAATGATTTATCCGGCGGTATGAAAAAACGCGTCAGTTTGGCCAGGGCCATTGCCCTCGACCCGCAGGTCATCCTCTATGATGAACCGACGGCCGGCCTCGATCCGCTGCGCTGCATGGATATCAATCGTCTGGTCGTCAGCATGCAAAAACAGATTCACGCCACCTCGGTCATCGTTACCCACGATATGGATTCGGCTTTTTTTGTCGCCGACCGGTTGGCTTATTTACAGGATGGGCGCTTTCGGCTCATTGCCGATAAAAAAAGTTTTGCCCAAACCGATGACGAAGACGTTCAACGCTTTATCCACGGCGGTCGTCTTCCGGAAGAAAGAGGGGATAGTCTATGAAGTGGAGCTCAGAAGCCAAAGTAGGTTTCGTCACCATCGTCGCTGTCCTCTTATTCAGCGGCGTCGTCATGGGCCTGGCCCATATCGAACTCTTTGGCAAGCCGGGCTTTGTCATCCATACCGAATTTAATGATGCCAACGGGCTGCAAAAGGGAAACTCTGTCCGCTACGTAGGCGTCCATGTCGGTAAGGTCGAAAAAGTAACGCCGTCGCGAAACGGCGTCGATGTGACCATGAAAATCGATAAGGGAACAGAAATCCCGCGGGATTCGAAAATCGTCATTACGACGGACGGCCTCTTAGGGGAGAAAATCGTTTCCATTTCTCCCGGCGCCGACCGCAGCCATCTCTTAGCTGACGGCGATTATATCGACGGCAAGCAGGGCAAGACCATGGACGATATGATGGACAGTGCCAGCAAACTCATGGGGAGTGCCGATGAGATGGTCAAGAGCCTCAATGCCGTTATCGGTGATGAAAAGACCCAGGCTGCCATGCGCGGTTCCATTCAAAATATCGATGCCATTACGGGCCGGACCAGTCAGATGCTCGATGCCAACGCGGCCAATGTCGAAGCCATTACGGCTAATATGGCGGCGGTGACGGCGCAAATGAATGCGTCTATGCAGCAGCTCGATGGTGACGGTGCGACCTCGGCCAATGCCCGGGAAACGGCAGCCAACATCAAGTCCATTACCGATCGCTTTGAAAATATCGCCCAGTCTATGGAAAAGATGACGACTGACCCCAAGACCCAGGCCAATATCCAGACGACCCTCGATAATACGGCTCAGATCACGACTAAGGTCAATAAAATCCTTGGCGGTTCATCGGATATCAAAGTCGAAGGCGAGGGCGGACTCTTATATAACACGACGAAGAACGAAACGAGCGGCACTGTAAATTTTAGGGTGTACCGCGGCGATAGTTTCGGCTTGATCGGAGCTGAAAATATCGGTAACGGTACGAACCTCAACTTACAGTACGGCCGTCGTAACGGCATCTTTGATTTGAGGGCCGGATTGATCAACGGCGACCTCGGTATCGGTACTGATTTATTCCACGACGGGCCTTTTCGCCTGTCCCTTGAAGGGTACGATCCCGATGACTGGCGTTTTCGCTTAAAAGCCCAGTATCGGCTGACGTCGGATCTCTACCTTTTCAGCCAGTTCACGCGGCCCATGAGTCGTCGCGATGGCGGCAATTATTATGGTATTAACTATGCTTTTTAGCAAATTCTATATAAAGAAAACAGGGGGTACCCATGATGAACAACAAACTGTATAAGAAATTGGTCATCGCCATGATGATTACAACCATAAGCACAGTCGCCGTTGCGTCCGCTGACGATACGACGGCATCGGTCCGTCCTGTCGATCTGTCCCAGGCCGATGAAGTCCAGGCCCGGGCTAAAGCGGAAGATAAGGACATCAAAGCCCAGCAGGCACAGCAGAAAAAGGCTGCTAAGGCCGAAGCGAAAGCACGTGCCAAAGCCAATGCCCAGACCGCGGATATTACGCCGGAAATGCGTGAAACACTGGCCCAAAAGATTGCCGATGATTCGGCGAAACTGGCTGAGAAAGAAGCGGCTAAACGGGCTAAGAAAAATGAAATCGATCCGGTCATCGTCGTCGGCCGCGTGCCGACGAACGGCGTCGTCGATTTGACCTTGCCCAGAACGGTTCAGATGGCCCTCGATTACAACCGCGATATCAAGAACTCCAAGTACTCCCTGCGCAAGGCAGAATATGCCATCGATGAAGCCAGAGCCGGCAGAGCCCCCGTCGTCGACTACACCTTCAGCGCTCAGCGTACGCGGGCTACGAACGCCAGCCTCGCTTCGTCCCGGAGCACAAATGCCATTTCCAATGCCTTTGGAAACTCCCTGGCTGTGACCATTCCTCTCTATACGGGCGGTAAGGTCGAAGGCAGTATTGACGTTGCCAAATTGGGTAAAGTCGATGCCCAGGAAGAAATCCTCCGTGTCGAACAGGCGACGAAATATTCGGCTGTTGAAGGCTACTATGCCCTCTTAGCCTATCAGGAATTACAAGGCGTCTATCAGGAGGCCGTCACCAATCTCCAGGGCCATTTAGATAACGTCCAGGCCCAGTACAACGTCGGCACGAAAGCCCGCGTCGACGTCTTGTCGTCTGCTGTTTCCCTGGCCAATGCCAAGACGACAGCCGTTACGGCCGAAAATAATGTGGCCATTTCCGAATCGAATTTAAATAATATCCTCGGCCTGCCGTTACAGACGCAGCTCAATCTGGCCGATCATCAACTGCCCTTTAATACTTACAACATTTCCCTTCAGGAAGCCACGGACTACGCCATGAGATACCGTCCGGAAGTCCTCCAGGCAGCCCTTGCGGTACAGCAGGCTGAACGAAACATCTCTATTGCCGACGCCGGCAATAAACCGACGGTTTCGGTTACCGGCGGCAATAGCTGGTCGGATAATAACTTCCCGGGTGTCGATTCCGACCGCCGCAGCTGGAATATCGGCGCCGGTGTAACCTATACCTTCTATGACGGCGGCGCGACTAAAGCCAAGGTCAACCAGGCTAAGCAGGATCTCCTGGTTGCACGGGAAACGGAACAGGCCACGCGCGAATCGGTACAGCTCGCCGTCAAGCAGGCCTACCTCAATATTCGCAGCGCAGCGCAAAAGGTCGAAGAAACGCAGACCATTGTCGACCAGGCCCGCGAAAACTATCGTATCCAGAACATCCGCTATCAGGCAGGTGTCGGCATCAACCTGGACGTTCTTGATGCCCAGCTCAGCTTGAATGAAGCTCAGGTCAACCACATCCAGGCCCTGTACGACTACAACGTCGGCATTGCAAAACTTGAACAAGTCATGGGGGTCGACGTCGAATCAGGCGTCATCCACCCGTCTTCGAACGGAACAGGCGGTCAATATTAAGGGAAGAGGACGATGACAGGTTTTTAACAATTTTCGGAGAAACGTTCCGATTTGTCATCTATTTCTTGATTTTCCGCAATACCATAGGTAGAATAAAGAGAGAATTAGAACGTGTAATTCTCTCTTTTTTCGTATGTGGAGCTTGCTTATGAAGAAAAAATGGATTGCTGCCTGCGGTTTTTCCGCTTTTTTTCTATCTGCCGGCATTGCCTTGTGGATGGAAAAACCGGCTTTAACCCAAATGGCGAGCAATATGATTACGACAACTGCAAACAGTAAACTGAATGGAACCTTGGGGTTCTCTTCTCTTGATATATCTTTGACCGGCCAAGTGGTCTTGGCAAAACCGGTTATTAAAGACTCGCAGGGCCGCATCGTTTTCGAAGGCGAGGACGTCCGCATCTATGTCAATCCCGGTAAGATTGTAACGGCGTTAAAGCAGGGGGAAATCCTCCAGGCTTTGGACACAGCCGACGTCAATAAACCGGTCCTTCATCTGTGGCAGAATCGAGACGGATCGTGGAATATCACGTCGATTTTGAAACCGACGGAAAGCAGCAGTGATTCCGGCTTTCGCGGCGTGATCCGTGTTCATGACGGCACGGTACGGGCGCTGTTGCCTGACAATACCCTCGTCGTCGGGAACGACGTTACGGCTAGTGTTTCCTTCGCCAAGTACCCGTCCATGAACATCGATGCCGATATGAATGTCGACGGACAGAAAATCACGGCTCATGGAAGGTATGCTTCCAGTCGGCAGTATGACTTTGTCGTCAATGCCGATGCTGTCGACGCCCGGTATGCGTCCTTCCTCATTCCGGCCTCAAACGACGTCGTCCTTCAGAAGGGCACTGTCAAAAATGCCAAGGTCCGCGTTGCTGATAGTCACAAGGGCTTTTTCATGTCCGGTCAGGCCGATTTTGCGGACGGTAAATTGGATGTAAGCGGCGTTGCCATTGACGAATTAAAAGGGCATGCTGATCTTACGAGCAACGACGTTACCCTGTCAGGTGTCGAGGGCTTGGCCAACGGTCAGGCCTTCCGCATCGACGGTAAGGTCGTAACCAATGGGGATGTTCCCGTTTTCAATCTCAACGTCGACGTACCCGGTGCGGATGTGACGGCTTTTGCAGGCTACATCCCGGAAGGAACCAGCGGGACGGCGGATTTTAAAGGTATCGTCTGGGGCTCGACCGAAGATGTCCGAGTGAAGGGAACTGCCGGTATTCATAACTTTGCCTATAACGGCTACACCGTCGATGAGGCTTCGGCTGACGTCAACTACAGCGGTCAGATGGTGACCGTCGATTCTCTGACGGCCCGGGCTTTTGGCGCCTACATCAAGGGGAAGGCCCAATATGATGTAAATACAGGCGCCTATGCCGCCGAAGCCGACGTAAGCGGCCTTGATTTGACGGCTGTCCCCGATATGCCGGTCGGGGTTATGGGCCTCGTTTCGGGCTCGTTCCGAGCTGGAGGAAACAGTAAGGATGGCTCTATCCTGGCGACGGGGACGGTACAGGCATCGAATCTTTCCTACAATGGACTGGCAGCGGACCGGGCTCAGGCCGATGTGACCTATGACGGCCATGTCGTCAACGTCAATCAAGGTCATGCCGATGTCGGCGGCGGCAGTCTTGATATCAGCGGCTCCTATGATGTCGACCAACAACGACCGCAATTTTCCTTTACAGCCCATGATATCCCCCTCGATATGGCTTCGCCGCTATTGTCTGTGCCTATGAGCGGGACCGCGGATGCTGCCGGACATATTGACGGACAAAATTGGGACTTGGCCTTCAGTGCCAAAGACGGCCAAATCAAAGGGATGCTCTTTGACAGCATTAACGGGTCGGCTCACGGTCAGGGAAAACAGATTGAAATTCCGGCCCTCTACTGGCGGCGCGGTGAAGGCCTGCACACCTTGACCGGCCGAGCGGATCTGGACAGCCGGACTGTCGACGCCTCGCTTACGACGTCCCATATTCGCGTGGAACAACTGCTGCCCCTTGTCGGCAAGGAAGATTTGCCGCTCACGGGCTGGGCCGATAATACGGTGACGATAAAGGGAACCCTTGACAATCCGTCGGCTGCCGGTTCCTTCCGACTGACCAGCGGCTCCTACGCCGGTTACTTGTATAAGAATATCAGTGCTGACTACCGCCTCAATCAGGGAACCGTCTATTTGTCGAACGGGGATATTTCGTCCTATACGGCTTCGGTAGCCCTAGAAGGTTCTATTGGTGATACGCTGAATCTCGATGTGACCGGGAAAAATATCGACGTTTCCCGACTGGCCCCGCAGAATCAGACGCCGCGCAGCGGTTCTTTTGATCTGACGGCGCATATTGGAGGAACTATGTCCGCTCCGACGGCATCCGGGGCTTTGAAGGCAGATAATTTGGTGATCAATCATATGGTCCTCAACGACGTCCATGGTGATTTTGCCTATTACGACAGCATACTGCGGCTGACCAATCTGCATTTCTCACAGCTCGATGGCAATTATGATGCCAATTTGATGTATAATACGAAAACCTCCTTTATTCGTGGCCAGGCGACGGTCGTCAACGGCGACATTGCCGGTCTGATTAAAGTGGCCGATATGCCGGTACAGGATATTACCGGGAAACTGAACGGTCAGATTGATGTCAGCGGTACCAGTGACAATCCGACAGTCTCTATGAAAGGGAATATCAGCCAAGGTACTTTTGGCGGCGAAACCATCGATCCGTCTGATGTCGACGTCAGACTGGAACAAGGCATCGTCAATATCAATAAGCTGGCTCTTAAAATCGGAGACGGTACCTTAGCGGCCAAGGGTTCCTATGCCCTTCATGGCCCGGTGGCTTTATCGGTGGCAGCGAAACAGTTCCCGTCTAAGGCCTTGATGACTGTATTGGGCAAGAATGATTTCGTCGTCGATGCGCCCATCGATTTTGCCGCTGACCTCAGCGGGACCTCTGATGACCTTCAGGCCGACGTATCGGCTCAGCTTGGAAGCGGTACGGCCAATGGCATTTCCATCAGCGGTGCCTTTGCCCTGTTTAATATTCGTCGCGGCATGATTACGGTCCAGCAAGCCAGTGCCAGCCGCGACCCTTATAAAATCAGCGCCAAAGGGACGATTCCTGTCAGTGCCCTTTCCGGCGGTAAGACCGATGAGTCGATGGATGTCGACTTCCAGCTCTCGAATACGAACCTCGATATCCTGACCTTCCTTACCCCTTATGTAACGGATGCCGACGGTCAGATACAAGGGGCCGTTAAGGTTAGCGGAACTCTGGCGGATCCGCAGGTTACCGGTGACATTACCGTAAAAGACGGGACCATTAAGTTCAAGGATACGGTTTATCCGCTAAATGATATCAACGCCGATTTATCCTTCAAGGGACGTAGCGCCGTCCTCAGCGGCAGCGGCACTATGGATAAAAAAGGCAAGAAGGATCCCGGCAGTGTCAGTATCAGCGGAAATGCCTCGTGGAGCGGCCGCAGCCTCGATACGTACTCCTTATCGGCAGATTTTGCCAATCTCAATGTGGATAATCCTTACTATAATGGGCCCCTTACGGGGTATATCAACGTCACGCCCGGTGACGGACGACCGAAAATCGGCGGCCTTATCGATATCAACAACGCGACCATTGACGTCCCGCTGACCCTCAGCGAAAGCTCATCGACGCCTGATTTGGACCTCGACTTTACCTTATCCTTAGGCGACAAGGTCCGTCTTTATAACTCGGCTCTCTATGACCTCATGGTGACCGGCGCCGTTTCCTTTAAGGGCAGCCTGGAACATCCCAATCCGTCAGGCCGTTTTGAAGCTACGCGCGGTTCGGTTCACTACTTGGATACGAATTTCCGCGTTTCCAAGGCCATTGCCGACTTTTCACGCTACGACTCACTTCTGCCGTATATCGATGCCGAAGGTATCAGCCGCGTCGGCCAATATACGGTCATGCTGACTCTGCGCGGTCAGGCCGATAACATGGATCTCCTGCTTCGTTCGGATCCGCCGCTCACCAAGCCGCAGATCGTATCGCTCATTACCCTGCGCAATGGCAGCGGCCGTCCCCAGAGTTCCATCGGTGAAGATGATATGAATTCCCTCCTCGGTTCGGGCATCCGCATGACGCTGAACAGCTTGGGTATTACTCAGAGCCTGGAAAAAGCCTTGTCCTTAGATATGCTGACCGTAACCAACGGGTCCCTCGACCTCAATGATAGAAATACGGATGTCGGCAACAACTACTACAATATTGAAATGGGCAAATACCTGTTCAATGACTTTATGGTCACAGCGGCCTTTGGCCTCAATCACGATGACAATCGTTTCGGTATCATGTATGATTTGGGCAGCCGCTTCAGTCTCAGTGCCTGGACATCGAGCGACAACAACTTTATCGGTGCCCTCTATAAATACAATTTCTAAATCTATCTTTTTATGTGCCTCATGGAAACGATGAAAGGAGGTGAAAGGCCATGCTGGAAGATTATTTACAGGAACTGCAGAAGATAACCTTGTTGCAGCCGGAAGAAGAAGCTGCTTTGTGGCAGGCTTATAAAGAAGGCGGCGATGCCGGGGCACGCAGCCGTCTTATTGAACAGTACCAGCCCCTGGTATTTAAAGAAGCCATGCGCTGGAATATCCACACGGATCTTTTGCTCGATGCCCTGCAAGAAGGGACACTGGGGCTCATGGAAGCCGTTGAGCGCTATGACCACAGCCGCGGTGTGGCTTTTCCCTTATTTGCCGTTCATCGCATCCGCGGGGCTATCCTCGACTATTTAAAGCGGGAAGGGGCCGTCAGTGCCATGTCCCTCGATGCACCAGACGAACAGGGGATGACTCTGCAGGATACCTTGTGCGATGACAGAGAGGACCCGGCGGAAGCGGCGAGTCGCCAGTTCCTTTTTGAAAAAGTCAGCGGGGTACTGCAGCGCCTGCCTGAAAAAGAGCAGGCCGTCGTCGAAGGCGTCTATCTGAACGATGTCGAGCAGAAGCATTTAGCGAAGGCCCTCGATATCAGTCTGCCTTACGTATACCGTCTGCAAAAGCGGGGCATCCGCAGGGTGAGGGGGATGCTCAGCCGCTTTATTCACGACAGCCGGGATTAAATTTTTTGTAATTTCGTAAATTTGGCCTGTTTTTAGGTGAAAAGAATTGGAAAATGCTGTAAAATATAGATTATGGCATATTTTTGCTTTCTTTTGCCGGTATAAACTCATATGGCCTCATCCGATATTATAAGCGTATTCGTTTATACAGAAAGGAGAAGGCTGTATGAAACGCTCCCAAAACGATACCCTTCACCGTGTTCGGGCTGTTCAGTCCTGGCTGGAAAAGGCGGAAGCATCTTTTGACAAAGAGTCCGATATCAAGGGCGAACTCAATTTGATGCTGGCCGAGGCGGAAATGAAGAATTTACGCCGACACCGTCCCGCCCATAAGCGCTTTTTGCGCCTTGGAGCCATCGTCACGGCCCTTTGTTTGGTGACGGGCGGCTGGTATCTTTTCCATCAGCCGCGGCAGACTGACTTGCCGCGGTCGGTAGAAGCATCCGTTTATGGAGAACGGCCAAAGCATGAATCAGGCGATACTGCGGACAGCGCAGCCCCGCCGGCTGCAGTTTCCAAAGAAGCTGCCGGAAAGTCCGGCACGGATCAGGAAACGCAGCTCTCTGTTCAATCCTTGCCGCAAACGTCGATGGCAGCAACTCCTGCTGTTGTCGAAGAACTGGCTGAACAGCCGTCCGCTCCGGCTGCAGGCGACCAGCAAACGGCATCGCCCGCTGTGCGGGAAGAAAAGGCAGTCCTGTCGGACAGCCAATTACAAGCTACTGTACAAGAAGCGCGTCATACCCTACGCGGTACCGGTATGGCGAAATAACTAATGGAGGATTTTTATGAATATGCGGAAGAAGAAACTGCTCGCGCTGATGGTAACCAGCGCGATAATGACTTGCCCCGTCTGGGCAGAGGATACGACGGCGACGACCGGTTATGAAGCGTCGACTACCGGAACGGTTACGACTTCAGGGTCGGCGGCAGCACCGACGGATGATGACAAGAAAACAGCGGTCAATGCTGTCGTAACTTCGCCGAATGATGAGTCTAAAGAAGAAGCGATCCAAGCTGCTAAATCAGGCCTTACGGGTTATGAAACGGAAGATGAACTGGCTTCCATTGCAGCCGGGAGAAGTCCTGAAGCCGTTCAGCAGGAAGCGGAAGAAGCGGCTCGCAAGGCTGAAGAAGCCAGAAATCCCGAACCTGTCGATAAGACACCGCAGATTTCCGGTGAAAAAGTTACTTATATGAGCGGGACCAGCGATATGCAGTTCGATACTTCCATTCCCGGATATCCCATGGCGGTCATCCAACCCGGACAGGACGTATCCCTGCCCTACGGTGAAGCCGTAACCGATGCCGAACTAAAGCCTTATGTCGATAAGGTCGCGACGTCGGTTTCGGTCAGCCCCGTGCCGGAACCGCAGATTGAACAGAACATCCTGCCTCGTCTGGCTATGCGCGTCGGCGATGCCATCAACATGGACTACATCCGTCATGATCTCAATGTCATCGGGGCGACGGGTTTATTTTCAACGGTAAAACCGGCCTTTACCAACGTTCCTGAAGGCGTTGTCCTGAACTATACCGTTCAAATGAATCCTGTCGTTAAGAAAATCGACATCGTCGGCAACGAATCGATCAGCACCGGCGATTTGATGAAACTTGTCGCTACGACGCCGGGCACGACCCTCAATACGGCCGTCGTTAGCCATGACGTTGCCAATATCAATACGGCCTTTGCCAATGCCGGCTATATGATGAGTCACGTCTCTGATGTCCGTTTGGACGACGAAGGGACCCTCCATATTGCGATTACCGAAGCCCGCATTGAAAATATCAACCTCCGCGGCAATACGAAGACCCGGAATAACGTCATCATGCGTGAACTGCGCATGAAGAAGGGCGATATCTTCAATAAAAATGCGGCTAGCCGCAGTATTCAGCGTGTTTATAATACGGGCTATTTTGAAGACGTCAACGTCCGCCTCCTCCAGGGCCAGAAAAATGCCCAGAACGTCATCGTTGAAATCGACGTTACCGAACAGAAGACGGGGTCCGTTACCATCGGTGCCGGCTACTCCGATTCGGACGGCTTAGTCGGTATTCTCGGCCTCAGTGAAACGAACCTCCGCGGTACTGGTGATAAGGTCAATATCAGCTGGGAATTCGGCGGTAATACGGATTCCAATAAGAACTATATCTTCTCCTATACCCATCCCTATCTCAATGATGCCGGAGACTCCATCGGCTTCAGCCTCTTTGACCGCGAATCGGAATACGAAGACTATAACGAAAAGGGCGACTCCGTTGCCGACTACGACCGCCGGACCAACGGCTTCAACGTTACCTACGGCCGTGTCCGCAGTGAATACGTCAGCGACTATGTCACCTTAGAAACGAAGAAAACGAAGTATACCGACTATAATAGCGGGGCTGACTATCAGTCCTGGGTCGACGGGACGGGCGACTACTATGGTTATTGGGGCGGCAGTGCCGATGCCTATCGAAATTATTTAAAGAATAACTTCGGCCGGACCAACAGCATGACCTGGTCTCACGTTTTCGATAACCGCGATAACGTCTACGATCCGACGAAGGGGAAACGCTTGGCCTTCACCGGTGTTTGGGCCGGTCACGGCATGGGCGGTGACTTCGACTACTTCAAGTTCATTGCGGAAAACCGCCTCTATTATAAAGTCGGCCGTGCTCACGTCATTGCCGTTCGTCTCATGGGCGGTATTGCCACCGGTGACATGCCCTACAATGACCTCTTTACCTTGGGCGGTGCCGATACGCTGCGCGGCTATGAAGACGATGAATTCCGCGGCAACAAAATGTATGAAGCGACCATTGAATATCGTTACCCCATTGCTAAAAAAATCCAGGGCGTCGTCTTTACCGACGTGGGTAATGCCTGGGGCGGCGTAGAAAACATTCCTTGGTATAAAGAAAATAATAAGATTCACTATTCCGGCGGTATCGGCTTCCGTATTACGACGCCGATCGGCCCGATTCGTTTAGACTACGGTATCGGCAGCGAAGGCGGCAAGTTCCACTTCAGCTTTGGCGGCAAGTTCTAGGGTCGTGAAAGGTCGTGGATGATGAGAATCCGCACTTGTTTATTGACTGTCTTTACTGTCTGTGCTAGTCTTAGTAGTGTTGCCGCTGCCTCTGTAGAACAGGTGGCGGTACACCTGTCTTCTGTCCAAGAGACAATCCCGCCCTTGGTCCAGAGACGGATTGCTGCCAGTATTCAGACTGTCGGCAATCATGTATTTCTCAATCAGGACAGCGAAGACATTGCCGGCCGCTCTGAGGAATACGAGCGAATCGTCAACGATATCATCAATCGCGTCCTCATCGGCTATACCGTAGAATCTATCGCCATCAACCCGGGGAGCCGGACCGACCTCGATGTCCGTATCCGGCCTTGGGGCGATACGATTCGCAAGGTGAACCTGACCGTCGATTACGGGGCTTTGCCGGAAATGGGACGCCAGATGGTTGATAAAGACCTCAGCGGTGCCGGTGACATGGTGGAAAACCTGCTCATCGGTCTGCCTGTTGATGCCCTCGATTGGGCCAATGGTGCCGTCAAATCGGTCATGGAAACGGAATTGGAAACGAGAGTTCCCGAGTTTTATCCGCATATCGTGATTCGCGGCGGTCAGGAAACGGACGTGACGGTCTATATGATGCCTAAACTTCCGGTCGTTCGCAACGTTCGCGTAGCCATTAAAGGAGAAGATGTGCCTAAGGTCATCTTTCTCAGCGCTCGGAACAATCTGGAGCATACCTATGCCGGTTTGGAAGGGTTGCCGGTCGCTTTCGTCCGCCGTCATGAACAGGATGTCATGGCAGCCCTTTCCGGGGATGTACAGCGCCAGTGGGTCATCAAGCATTACGGACTCCACGTGACGCCGTCTCTTGCCGTCGATGAAGACACGACGATAAGCATTACTTCGGAAACTGCTTTTTACGACATCCGCGGTGGTGCCTATCTCGATATAGGCCGTCGTCATGATGAAGCGGACACGGTCCTTATGGCTCACTTGGGACGAAAAATCGGAAGTCACCATGAGATATACGGGGAGGTCAAATTCATGCCCTCGCCTCTCGATTGGAACTTTATTCCCGGGTACTTCTACCGCTTTACCGGCGGTACCGAGACGGGCTATCAGTTTGAAAGCCTCGACGACAGCCATCACCTGTGGCTTCGGCAGCCCTTGGGCAGCCGTTGGGCCCTGCGGTATGACCGCGATTTGACGCATACCGAAAATGAAGTAGGCCTTCAGTATCGCGTCGACGATTATGTCGGCTTAGAGTATGTCGTATCCGACCATGATCATTGGCTTCGAATCATAGGTTATTTGTAAGATAAAGGAGATTTTCTATTATGATGTCTGAAATGGGTAAGAAACGCAATATTAAAATTTTCTCGGCAGTCATTGCCGCTATCTTTGTATTCAGTATCGCCGGTCTTGCTATCATGCAGACGGGCAATCCGGTAAATGCTGCGCCTTCGAGCAATATCGGCGTCGTCGATACCAGCAAAATCATTACGCCGGATAACCAGGATGCCGTTGAAGTACAGAAACAGCTCCAGCAGGCCGAAGAAGATATGCAGAAACAGTTTGAACAGCAGTCGGCCAACATGGATGACCAGCAGAAACAGGAACTCTTCCAGAAGATGCAGGGCGAACTGACTACGAAACGTCAGGAACTCTTTAAAGGCCTGAAAGATAAGGTCGATACGGCTGTCGGTAATGTAGCCCAGACCAAAGGCCTCAGCTTGGTTGTTGAAAAGAGCGTCGTTCTCTATGGCGGCACGGATATTACCGATCAGGTTACGAAAGAACTGAACCAGAATTCGAGTGCTTCCTCCAGCAGCACCAGCAACAATCAGTAAGGAGTTCTTATGAAACGGATATATGCGGCAGCCGGTGCCGTGGTTCTCTTCGTTTGCCTCTTGGCCGGCTGGTGGTTTTTCAGCCATCGGGATCAATCCGTGCCAGCGGCAGCAGCGACGCCGGTCTATGCCTATGCAGACTTGGAACACGTCGTCATGAGCCATCCGCGCTACAGCGAGTATCACCGGTTAGAACTGGAATACAATGCCATGGTTGCCCAATATCAGTTTGAACAATGGAATTACTCCCGTAAGGCTCAAGCCGAAGGCGTGTCGATGCAGCAGTTTGCGGCTGTCGATGCAGCCGGTACGGCGGCTCTCAATCAGGAATTACAGGCTAAAGTCGCCATCAAGCAGGACGAGCTCAACAACCGTTTAAAACAGCAGTATGACGCCCTTGTCGAAGAAAAGAAAAAGACGACGCCGGTCATATCAGATGCCGATGCCTTAAAAATCGTCAATCTCCAGCTGAAGCTAAAGACCTTAGACCTTTCAAAAGAAGAGCGGGCAGCGACGGAAGAACAGCTGCAAGCCCTCTTGCGAGGCAGTAATGCAGAGGTGTTGGTGACGGGCAGTACGGCCAATGAAATCGCTGCGGCTATGGAGCCCTACAAGGCTCAGGCTAAGAAGGAACTCGAAGACTATGCCCAGCAGGTCAAGACCGACCTTGAAGGGCGAAAACTTCAGAGTCAAGCGGTTTTCCAACAGCAAATGGGGGAACTGAAAAATCGGCCCGAACCGGCTGTGTGGAATAAAGAGTGGAAAGATAAGCTCGAGGCAAAAGAAAAAGAAATGAACGATGTGAAAGAAGCCATCATGGCAGATATCCGTGATAAGGCGGCTGCCGTTGCCCAGGAACAGGGCATCGACATGATCTTTTCCGACTATGAAGGTGTCGGTACAGCCGCCGATGTGACCGATGATATCATTGCCAAATTGGCATAACAGGAGGCTTTTAGGAATGAAAAAAGTTTGGAAGCGCTTTGGAATCGTCGCCGTCATGGTAGCCCTTACAGGGGCTCTTGCCGGCTGCGGCGGTAAAGATAATGTAGGTGTTGTCGATATGTCGCGCATACAGAAAGAAGCGCCCCTTGTTCAGCAATATAAGCAGAAGACGGAAGATAAGCAGAAGGCTATCGATAAAGAACTGCAGGATGCGAAACAGACCATGTCTGCTGAAGATTTTCAGAAGAAGCAGCAGCAGGCTCAGCAGGAACTCAATATTTTCGGCGCCAGCATGCAGCGTCAATTCATGTCGGATCTTGAAAGCCGGTTAGGTGATATCGCTAAGGATAAAAACGTCGGCATCATCGTCATGAAAGAAGCCGTTCCTTCCGGCGGCATCGATGTTACCGATGATCTTATTGCCAAAATGCAGTAAAAAGGGGTTGTATATAGTGAATAAAACAGTACAGGAATTAGCAGTATTGCTGGGCGGGACGGTCATCGGCAACGGTGATGCCGTCATTGGTGACGTAAAAAGCCTGGAAGAAGCAGGTCAAAACGATATTACCTTTGCCGTCGATCCGTATACGGAATATTTGCCGCAGGTCCATGCCGGCGCCGTCATTGTCGACAAAGAAGTACCGGCCGGTGATAATACACTGGTCATCGTAGAAAATCCCCGTTTGGCTTTTTCGCAGCTCCTGGTCTTGTTTCACCCCCGTCAGTCGATTACTCCCGGTATTCATCCGACGGCTATCGTCGATGAGACTGCCGTCATCGGGGAAGATGTCTCCATCATGCCGTATGCCGTCATCGGCAAAAACGTTGAAATCGGTAAGGGGTCTGTCATTTATCCCTACGTCTTTTTAGGCGACCATGTCAAAATTGGCGAAGGCTCGGTCCTCTATCCCGGTGCCGTCATCCATGAACACTGCGTCCTCGGCAAAAATGCCGTCATCCGGGCCCATGCCGTCATCGGCGGCGAAGGCTTCGGCTTTGCCACGGAAAAAGGGAAGCATACCCGCATTCCGCAGATCGGAAACGTCATCCTCGGTGACGACGTCGAAATTGGCGCCTGCACCTGCTTGGACAATGCGACCCTGGGGGCGACGAAGGTTGGCAGAGGTACTAAAATCGATAACTTGGTCCACCTGGGTCACAACGTTGAAATCGGTGAAGATTGCTTCATCATTGCCCAGTCCGGCATTGCCGGCAGTACCAAGGCCGGTAACCACGTTATCTTTGCCGGACAGACGGGCTGTACGGGCCACGTCACGATTGGCGACAACGCTGTCTTTGCCGGTAAGTCAGGAATTATCGGCAATATCAAAGGCAATCAGACCTATGCCGGGTTCCCGGCACGGCCTCATATGGAATGGAGCCGTACCCAGGTATTTTTGAAGCACTTACCGGAAATGGCTAAGACCATCAAGGATTTGCAAAAAAAGATTGCCCAATTAGAACAGAAATTAGAACAGCAGTAAGAGGACAGGCTTATGTATACCTTCATGAAATGTCTGAGCTGGATTGTCTGCCATCTTCCGGACGGCTGCTGCCGCAGCCTGGGCATTTTTTTAGGTTCTTTTTTCTGGACCTTCGTCCCCAAGAAACGGAAAGTATTGGCTCAGCAGCAAATCTTGGACTGCGGCATTACCGATGACCCGAACAAGGCCATGGCTATTGCCAAAGCCAGTACCCTTCGCTTTGGTCCGATGATCATAGAAGTCTTACGGTATCCGGTCTATACGAAGGAAACCCTCGATGAAAAAGTTTCCTTTAAGGGACGCGAGCACTTAGAAGCCCTCAAGGAAAGCGGAGATGGGGCCATCATCATGGCCTCTCATGCCGGAAACTGGGAGCTCCTCGGGGCTGTACTTGCCATGAATGGCTATCCTCTCATTTCCGTAGCCCAGGAGCAGGACAGTCATAGTGCCGATAAGTTCATCAATGAATATCGGGCTATGATGAAACAGCACGTCACCTATAAGACGGGCATTCGCGACATGGTAAGACTCCTCCGGGACGGTCACTATATCGGCCTTCTCATGGACCAGGACCCGGGATATACAGGCATCATGGTTAAACTCTTTGGCCGTGATACGCTGACGGCTGACGGTCCGGCTAAGATGTCCGGCATCGCCAACTATCCCATTGTGACTATCTTTATCCGGGAAGACAGGCCATACCATCACGTCGTTGAAGTGCAGCCGCCTTTGCGGCCCTATACGTCTGATCACAAGCTCTCGAAAGCGGAAAAAGAGCGGATCATGTACGAAACGACGCAGGAACTCAACGACCGGTTAGAAGCTCATATCCGTCAATATCCGGAAGACTGGTTCTGGCTGCACAATCGCTGGAAATGGACAAAACGTTATAAAGAAAAGCAAGCTGAAAAAGAAGCTGCCCAATAGTGAACTGACCCTCTGACGTCGGATTTTTGGTCCCACGTTAGGGGGTCAGTTCCCAGGCAGCTTCTTTTTTTTGTAAATATTAACAGAATGACGACAAATGTCCGGGAAATATGGTATGATTAACAAAAGAGAATCTTTATACGGAGGAGGCAATATTATGCGCGTTCTTATGTTTTTTATAGCCCTTCTTTGTTTCGTAACGGCAGGGATTCTGGAAATTACCAATATCCCGGGCATTCTTGCTTTAATCGTCGGTCTTGTTGCCCTTCGGTTTGCCTTTCGGGGAAAGAAGTTCAAGCCTAAAGTCGTCGTTTCCAGCGGTAATGAAGAACTGGATAAGCTGAATACAGACCTCTTTAAGCGGGCCGTCGAAGACTTCAATACCCTTGATCGGGAAATGAAGACCTTAAGCGATAAGGAACTGCGCAAGCAGGTCGGTAAGATGCAGGGCATTGCCAAAAATTTTTTGACGTATCTCCAAAGCCATCCGGAACGGATCAGCTTGTCACGTCGTTTCGTCGATTATTACCAGGATCGGGCCATTTTATTGGTACAAAAGTATAAAGAACTGGAACAGACCGGCCTTGACGCTGCGGAAGTACAGCAGTCTAAGCTTCAGATTAAACGGCTCTTGAATAATTTTGATGAAGCCTATGCCGACCAATTTTCTAAGGTCCTCAATGCCCAGCTCATGGACCTCGATGCAGAAATGAAGGTTATGAAGGACAATATGGCTGCCGATGGCTTAAAGCCTGAAATTCCCGAAAGCCGAAACATTCCGGAACGCAATAATGATTTGGTCAACTCAATCATTGATTTGACGGATAAATTTTTAAATACGAAACGAAAGTAGGGTGTTATTATGGCGGAGATTAATTTGAACGACCTTTTGGATAAAAAACAGTCCGATGAGGGCACTCCCAAAAGCTATGAAAAGAAGGAACTGGTCAATTTTAATCGTCAGGTGGAAACGCTTACAGCCGAAGAACGGAAACAAGTCGATACCATCAAAGAGTCGATAAACTTGGTCACGGCCAATGCCATTGCCCAATACGGCATTGCTGCCCAAAACAATATCGCGTCTTTCTCCAACAGCATCTTATCGACCGTAAAGAGTACCGATCAGACGGCAGCCGGTGACCTTCTCAACGACCTGGTAAAGAAAGTTCACGATTTTGAAGAAGAACAAGATGGCGCTAAGGGATTCCTGGCGAATATCCCTGTCGTCGGGTCCTTATTTAAAAAGGTGCCGGCATTGCAGCAGTCTTATTTGACCTTATCGGCTCAGATTGACAATATTCAGGCCGGTCTCGATAAGCAGAAGATGATCCTCATGAAGGACGTAGCCATGTTCGACGGGCTGTACGATAAGAATTTGGAATATTTTAAGCAGCTCCAGCTCTACATCCAGGCCGGGGAAGAAAAAATTCAGGAATTGAATGAAACGACGATTCCTCAATTGGAAGCCCAGGCTCAGGCCTCAGACAACCCGATGGCGACACAGGTCGTTCAGGATTTTAAAAATTCTGTCAGCCGCTTTGAAAAGAAGGTTCATGACCTGAAAATCAGTAAGACCATTGCCATTCAGACGGCGCCGCAGATCCGGATCATCCAGGACAATGACAAAATCCTCGTCGATCGGATTCAGAGCGCTATTTATAATACGATTCCCCTGTGGAAGAACCAGATGATCCTGGCCCTCGGTCTTAGTCGGCAGAAGGAAGCCCTCCAGATGCAGCAGGCTGTGTCCAATACGACGAATGACCTTTTAAAGCGCAATGCCGCCATGCTCAAGCAGAATTCTCATGACACGGCCGTTGAAAATGAACGGGCCATCGTCGACATCGAAACGGTGAAACAGGTCAATGACGATTTGATTGCTACCATTGAAGATACGCTTCGCATTCAAAGTGAAGGCCGTCAGAAGCGGCAGGCAGCCGAACAGGAACTGCTTCAGATCGAAGACCGGCTGAAAGATGCACTCCTTAAAGGGGCCGGCCGGAACGATCCCTTATAACCAGCCGAATTTTTTACAGGCCTTTAAAATGCCGCCCTTGTCGTGGTCGTCCGTGATATAGTCGGCTCTCTCTTTGAGGGCCTCCCGGGCGTTGCCCATGGCGATGGCGAAGAATGGCTTTTCGAACATGGTGATGTCGTTGAAGCCGTCACCGAATACGACGGCGTCCTCCGGCTTTCCGCCGACGCGGGACAGCATGCGCAGGATGCCGCGGCGCTTATCCGTCGGTTCGATGAGGTACGTATGGTCGATATATTCCAAGTGAGGCAGACCGTATGAATCGGGTTCATCGTCTTTTTTCTCCGGCCGGGCGTACATGATTTTATAGACCGTCGTCAACTCGTCGATATCGATGGGTTTGACGACGGTTTTCATATAGTTGCGCGGGTCGGCATGGGGAAAGGTCTCATATGGGGTGTAACGATGGATCGTGTTGTCGGTGACGACGGCCCAGGCAAAGCCGCGCCGGTCCAATTCGTGTAGGAGGGATTTGCAGTTTTCAAGGGGAAGGCCGGTCATTTCGAACACGTCTCCGTTTAAGGACAAGCTGTTGCCGCCGTCGGCTACGACGGCCGGGATCCCATAGCGGTCGGCAAAGGACTGAGCATCGTGCTGTAATCTTCCTGAGGCGATGGACACAAAATGGCCGGCCTTCATGAGGCGGCGCAGGCAATAGAGGCTGTCAGCCGGAATGATGCTTGAAATCCCGAGTCCCAGGGTCCCGTCAATGTCAAAGAAAAAGTATTTTTTAGTCATGATCCTATCCTTTCTATGCGAAATATACAGGCCTTTTTATTATAGCATAATTCTTTTTGGCTATCCTAAATGACAGCCAAGCGAATGAATTCATATTCGAAAAGACATTTTGCCATTGACAGGACAGTCCTTTTTTTACATAATAAAGTGTAAATGTTTATTTATATTTAACGAACCTAAAAAGGAGCGATTTGACTAATGAGCACCATTGATACGACTTGTGTAAATGCCATTCGTGTATTGTCGGCGGATGCAATCCAAAAGGCAAATTCCGGCCATCCCGGACTGCCCTTGGGGGCTGCCCCGATTGCCTATGAACTTTGGGCAAATCACATGAACCACAATGCAAAAGACCCGAAATGGGCGAACCGGGACCGCTTTATCCTCTCTGCCGGCCACGGCTCGATGCTGCTGTATTCGCTGCTTCACTTGTATGGCTACGGCCTTACCTTGGATGATATTAAGCAGTTCCGTCAAGACGGCTCCTTGACACCGGGCCATCCGGAATATGCCCATACGACCGGCGTTGAAGCTACGACGGGTCCTCTCGGTGCAGGCCTTGGCATGGCTGTCGGCATGGCTATGGCCGAAGCTCATTTGGCGGCTGTTTTCAATAAACCGGACTATCCCGTCGTCGACCACTACACCTTTGCTCTTTGCGGCGACGGCTGCTTGATGGAAGGTATTTCGTCCGAAGCCCTTTCCTTGGCCGGAACCCTTGGCCTGTCCAAGCTGGTTATTCTTTATGACAGCAACAGCATTTCTATTGAAGGCAGTACGGATCTGGCCTTCACGGAAAATGTCCAGGCCCGCATGGCCGCTTTCGGCTTCCAGACTATCACCGTCGAAGACGGCACAGACATGGCCGCCATCGGCAAAGCTATCGAAGAAGCAAAAGCCGATAAAGAACATCCGTCGTTCATTACCATTAAGACCCAGATCGGTTACGGCTGCCCGGCTAAACAGGGGTCTGCCGATGCTCATGGCTCGCCTCTCGGCGAAGAAAACGTCGTTGCTATGAAGAAAAACCTCAACTGGCCGAAGCCGGAAGAAACCTTCTACGTTCCCGACGAAGTTTACACCCATTATGAAGAACTGAGCCGGAAAGCCGCAGCTGCCGAAAAGGATTGGCAGAAGCTGTTCGACGCTTACGTGGCTGCTTTTCCGGACATGAAGGCCAAATGGGATGCTTTCCATTCCGATATTGATGCAGAAGCCCTCTTAAACGATGAAGAATTCTGGGCTTATGAAGATAAACCGCAGGCAACGCGCAGCCTGTCCGGTACGATGATCAACCGCTTAAAAGACCGCATTCCGCAGCTCTTTGGCGGCAGTGCTGACCTGGCTCCGTCGAACAAGACGGAAATGAAGGGCGAAGGCTCTTTCGGGAAAGCCGATTACAGCGGCCGCAACATCCACTTCGGCGTCCGCGAACTGGCTATGGGTGCCATGACTAACGGTTTGGCCCTTCACGGCGGTGTCCGCCCCTATGCCGGTACCTTCTTCGTGTTCAGTGATTACATGAAACCGATGATCCGCCTGGCTGCTCTGATGGGACTCCCGACGACGTACGTCCTGACCCATGACAGCATTGGTGTCGGCGAAGACGGCCCGACACATGAACCGATTGAACAGCTGGCGATGCTGCGTTCCATTCCCAACGTCAATGTCTTCCGTCCGGCCGATGCTACGGAAACGGCAGCCGGTTGGTACTTAGCCGTTACCAGCCAGAAAACGCCGACGGCTTTGGTCCTCACGCGTCAGAACCTGCCGCAGCTTGCCGGCAGCAGTAAAGACGCTTTGAAGGGTGCTTACGTCATTGCCGACGCTTCGAAAGCCGTTCCCGATGCCATCATCATGGCCAGCGGCTCTGAAGTCGAATTGGCTGTCAACGCCAAGGCTGAATTGGCGAAGGATGGTATCGACGTCCGCGTCGTCAGCATGCCCTGCCTCGAACTCTTCGAACAGCAGGATGAAGCCTATAAAGAACAGGTACTCCCGAAAGCAGTTCGGGCCCGCGTCGCTGTAGAAGCCGCTTCCGATTTCGGTTGGGGCAAATACGTCGGCCTCGACGGTGCTACGGTTTCCATGAAGTCCTTCGGCGCTTCGGCCCCGGCAGGCACGCTGTTCAAAAAATTCGGCTTCACGACAGAAAATGTCGTCGAAACGGTTAAAAAGGTTGTAAAATAAGACCGATTTTCATCGGTGTCATAAAGTCGTTAACAGGTCCTTCCGGGGCCTGCTAAGGTCTTGAAAAGGGGATGCTGTATGGGCAGCAGCCCCTTTTCACATTGTCAAGGCTTGATTTTTCTTGAGTATTTTATTATACTATGTACAAGAAGAAACCCTACTGTGTACGTAAATGGTCTCGATGTTTTGAACCAACACTTTTTACATTGGGAGTTCGGTCTCTATATTGCGAGGCAATGCCTTCACTGGACTGTCGACCCATATAGGAGGACACCCACCTGCTTAGGCAGGCTCAAAACTCGGTTTATAAACGGCATGGTGGGGCTCTTTTCTTGTTCACGAATGTATGTATGTTTCCGCCGCTAAGAACCTCTTGGCGGCGTTCTATTTAGTCTGGAGAGCAAACAAATGAGCGGAGACGATTTATTTTCCATGGCCGATGAACGGAGCGGCAGGGAGTATGCGCCGCTGGCCGTCCGCATGCGGCCTGAATCATTGGACGACGTCTATGGACAGGATGAATTGATAGGTCCGGGGAGTTTCCTTCGGATGATGATTGAACGGGATACGATCCCGTCGCTCTTGTTCTATGGCCCGTCCGGCGTCGGCAAGACGACGCTGGCCCATGTCATCGCAACGGAAACGGACAGCCGCTTTGTGACCTTGAATGCCGTAACCGCCGGGACGGCAGAGCTGCGAAAAGTGATTGCAGCTGCCAAGGAAGCGGTTCATTTATACCAAAAGCGGACGATTCTCTTTATCGATGAAATCCACCGCTTCAATAAGAGTCAGCAAGACGTGCTCCTGCCTTATGTCGAAGACGGGACGGTCATCTTGGTCGGGGCCACAACGGAAAATCCTTATTTTGAAGTCAACCGACCTTTATTATCCCGGCTGCGGGTCATTTCCCTTCAGCCCTTGTCAGAACAGGCCGTCGTGTCTGTGCTGCGCAGGGCGCTGACCGATACGGTGAAGGGATTGGGAAACCTCGGCATTGAAGGCAGCGACGAAATGCTGGGAACCATTGCCCGCCTGGCTGACCGCGATGCCCGCGTAGGCCTTAATTTGTTGGAACAGGTTGCCATGGTCGTTCCTGCCGGCGGGAAGTTGACACAGGAAGCCATCGAAAAAGTAGCCGGTCATAAGGTGTATACCTATGATAAGAAAGGCGATGCCCATTATGATACGGTATCGGCCTTTATAAAAAGCATGCGCGGTTCTGATCCCGATGCGGCCCTGCATTACCTGGCCCGCATGATCGAAGCCGGCGAGCAGCCGTCCTTTATTGCCCGCCGCCTGGTCATCTGTGCTGCTGAAGACGTCGGCCTTGCCGATCCCCAGGCCTTGGTCATCGCCAATGCAGCGGCTCAAGCCGTTCAATTTGTCGGCTGGCCTGAAGGACGGATCATCTTGTCGGAAGCCGTCATCTATATTGCCTGTGCACCCAAGAGCAACAGCGCTTACCTTGCCGTCGATGCGGCCCTCAGCGATGTGCGCCGTAAAGACTGCGGCGACATTCCGCCTTATTTGCGGGACAGTCATTACAGCGGAGCCGCCAAGTTGGGGCACGGTATAAATTATCAGTATCCTCACGATTTTGACGGCGCCTGGGTCAATCAGCAGTATTTGCCGGAGGCCCTGAAAGGTGCGTCGTATTATCAGGAAAGACCTTATGGCCATGAAAAAGATATGGCCGCTGCCTGGCATAAACGCCGCAGTGACAAGTAATCTATTAGTGGAAGGTGAACTATTTTGGCAAACGGAAGGACCCCTAAAAGCCCCCGCCGCAAGCGGACGACCCGGCGGACTCGGACTGCCAAACGGGCAGAGAAGTCGCCCCTTTTAAAATATGAGATTATCGGTATTTTCTGCATCTTATTCGGCGTCTTCGCGACCGTCGGGTTTATGGGCATCGATACCGGTCGTATCGGACATAATGTGGATAATGTCTTATCGTATATCTTTGGCTTGGGACGGATTGTCGTCAGCCTGTCTTTGGTCGTTCTGGGGCTGAAGTATATTGTCGTTCGCAAGGCCTGCCCCGTATCGCGGTCCTGGCTCATCGGTACTTGGATTTATGTGCTCCTCTTAGGACTCATTCATTTGTTGGTCATTCCGGAAGGGACGGAATTCCTGCCGTCCAGCTTGTCTGTCGGAGGAGGTATCATCGGGGCCGTCGTATCCTCGGTGCTGCAGCAGTTTCTCGGCTTTTTTGGGGCCTTTATGGCCATTGTGGGAGCGGCTATCGTTACCTTTCTGATTTGGAAGAATTGGTCGATTTCTCAACCTGTAGCCGTCGTAGCCGATAAGGCCGGCCAGGAAGCGGCCCGCGTTTCCGGAAAAGCCGTCGAAGGCCTGCAGGATGCCTCCCAGTCCCTGCGCCAATGGCATGAAAAGCGGAAGATTTTCGATTTTCAAGCTCTTGATCAGGCTCCCAAGGAAGAGCCGGACAAGGCACCGACTGCCGTTCCGGAAGCACAGCCCGAGGGCATTCAGATTTCCGATGCCCGGGATCTTGGAAACGGCGTTGAAGAAGTCAGCTTTGATTCTCGTCCTATCGAGGAAAACCTGTCTTCCGAAGAGGCAGATGATTATTGGGATAACATCCTTGAACAGGGCGTAGACGATATGGAAGAGGCTCCCGATTACAGTCAGATCCATGAAACCGTCGTTTCCGATGCGGAACCGACGGCGCACGACGTTCAGCCGACCAAGGCTCCATCCTTAGCCGAAGAACGGGATGTCCTCAGCCACGATATGGACGATATCAAACCGATTGAAGTCGAACAGAGCAGTGTGGCTGTCGAACTCAGTGATGAAGGCAGCAGTGCCGTGCCTAAAGCGGAGGGCAAGAAATTGTACCGCCTGCCGTCTGTTTCCATTCTGAAGCCAGGTCCCCAGCATACGGTCGGTCTCAGTGATGAAGTTCGGGAAAATGCTGCTATTTTAAAAGAAACCCTGCAGAGCTTCAACATCGATGCCAAGATTTTAAATGCCAGCCAGGGGCCGTCCATTACACGCTACGAACTGGAACCGGCTGCCGGTGTCAAGGTCAGTAAAATCGTTCATTTGGCCGATGACATTGCCCTTAAATTGGCAGCGACGGATATCCGTATCGAAGCGCCGATTCCCGGCAAGGCTGCCGTTGGCATTGAAGTTCCGAATAAGAAACTGACCGGCGTCAACCTGCGCGACGTCATCGAAAGTGAAACCTTCCAAAAGGCCGCCAGAGGCGTTCCTGTCTGCTTGGGGAAAGATATTGCCGGCAATCCCATCGTAGCCGATTTGACCAAGATGCCGCATCTTCTGGTGGCAGGGTCTACGGGTTCCGGGAAGAGTGTCTGCATCAACACCTTCATTGCCAGCATCCTCTTTAAGCAGCGGCCGGAAGACGTAAAATTAATCCTCATCGATCCGAAAGTCGTTGAATTATCAAACTACAACGGGATTCCTCATTTGCTGACCCCGGTCGTGACCGATCCCAAGAAGGCCGCCAGTGTCCTGCGCTGGGCCGTTCGCGAAATGGATGACCGCTACAAGCGATTTGCCCTCACTCATACGAGGGATATTTCTCGTTATAACGAACTTCATCCTGAGGAAACGATGCCCTTTATCGTCATCATCATCGATGAATTGGCTGACCTCATGATGATGGCCTCCGATGACGTCGAAAAGTCGATCATCCGCCTAGGCCAGAAAGCCCGCGCCTGCGGCATGCACTTAGTCCTGGCCACGCAGCGTCCGTCTGTAGACGTCCTGACCGGCCTTATTAAGGCCAATGTGCCCAGCCGTATTGCCTTTGCCGTATCGAGTCAGGTCGATTCTCGGACGATCCTGGACATGGCCGGCGCCGATAAACTCATCGGTAAAGGGGATATGCTCTTTTATCCGCTCGGCGCTTCCAAACCGCTTCGCGTCCAAGGCGCTTTTATTTCCGACTCAGAAATCGACGAGATGGTCGAATTTATCAAGGGCCAGGACGGGCCTCATTACGATGAGTCGGTCCAAAAGGCCCAGTCTGAAAACGCCGAAGACAGCGTCGATTTTTTTGAAGATGACCTCATGCGTCAGGCCATCGATATGGTTCTCGAGACCGGCCAGGCTTCGACGTCTATGCTCCAGCGCCGCTTCCGCATCGGCTATACGCGGGCTGCCCGCATGATCGATATGATGGAAGCTATGCACATCGTCGGCCCCAATAACGGCAGTAAGCCGCGGGATATTTTGATGACTGCCGACGAAGTCCAACAGAAGTATTTGGGCTGAACCCCTGTACCCTTTGTCGTATCTGTTATATAATAAAGGATACGATTATAGTAAATAGGGAGAGAAAGACAGTGAAGGAATCTTCGATCGGTGACGTATTACGATTAGCGAGAGAACAACAGGGTCTGACCTTACAAGACGTATCGGAGGCCCTCAATATAAAGCGGGAATACTTGGAAGCCTTGGAAGCCAATGAATATGATGCCATTCCCGGCGCCGTATTCGTCAAAGGCTTTATCCGAAACTACGGCAATTTTTTGGAACTGGACGGCATTGCCTTGGTCCAAGAATATAAGGCCTCCGTTGAAGAACGGACGCCAAGACCCGAAGTGCGGACCATCGTTCCTGCCAAACATCAAAAAAATAGGAAAGACAGTAAGAAGAAAAAGACGCGGCAGGGAAATTGGCCGGAAATTACGATTGTGGCCGGCATCATCATTTTTCTGTTGCTCATCATTTGGATTTTAATGTAAATAAGGAGCCATATGCGCGAGAATTTCTTAGTAACCAGTCGGGACGATATGAAAAGACGCGGCTGGGATCAACTTGATTTTGTCTACATCAATGGCGACGCCTATGTCGATCACCCCGGTTTTGCCGCAGCCCTTATCGGCCGCGTCCTCGAAAGCCGGGGCTATCGTGTCGGCCTGATTTCCCAGCCTGACTGGCACAGTGCAGACGCCTTTAAAGCCTTAGGCCGTCCGCGGCTGGCCGCTTTGATTACGGCAGGCAACCTCGATTCCATGCTCAATGAAAAGACGGCGGCTCGAAAGTTCCGCAGTCGCGACAGTTATTCGCCGGGTGGGGAAACGGGGCATCGGCCGGAACGGGCGACGATTGTCTATGCCAATCGCATGCGCGAGGCCTATAAAGACGTGCCCATCATCATCGGCGGTATCGAGGCCAGCCTGCGCCGCTTTGCTCATTATGACTACTGGTCCGATAAGGTGCGCCACTCGATACTCCTCGACAGCAAGGCCGATATCCTCAGTTATGGCATGGGGGAACACTCTATTGTAGAAATCGCCGATGCCCTGGCTGAAGGTAAGTCCGTCGCTGAGATGTACGACATCCGCGGCATCTGCTACGTGACCGGGAAACCGCCTATTTCGGACAAGACCGTCGTCTGCCCGTCTTATGAAGAGGTCCGGGCCGATAAAGCGGCTTTTGCCAAGGCTTTTAAAATGCAGTATGAAGAGCAGGATCCTTTTTACGGAAAGACCATCATCCAGCCGTCAGAAAACCGCTTCGTCGTCCAGACGCCGCCGGCCCTGCCCCTTTCGACGGAAGAGATGGATGCCATTTACGAGCTGCCCTTTCAGCGTCGCTGGCATCCTGATTACGACGCTGCCGGTGGGGTTCCGGCTTTGCAGGAAGTACAGTTCAGCCTGACCAGTCAGCGCGGCTGTTTCGGCCACTGTCATTTCTGCGCCATTGCCAGCCACCAAGGACGCATCATCCAGCACCGCAGCCAGGAATCCCTCGTTCGCGAGACCGAACGGATGACGAAGCTGCCGGGATTTAAAGGCTATATTCACGATGTCGGCGGTCCGACGGCCAACTTTCGTCACGTGGCTTGTCAAAAGCAGCTGACTGACGGCGTCTGCCGCAATCGCCACTGTATCGGCAGTGAAACCTGTCAGAACCTCAATACGTCCCATGACGATTATCTGCAGCTCCTGCGGAAAATTCGTCATGTAAAAGGTGTGAAGAAGGTCTTCGTTCGCTCCGGCCTTCGCTATGATTACGTATTGGCCGACGGCAACAAAGAATTCGTCAAAGAACTCTGCCAGTATCACGTCAGCGGTCAGCTGAAAGTCGCGCCGGAACACGTCGTCAAACACGTGACCGACCTCATGGGAAAAGCCGATGTCAACGCATTTCTGACCTTTAAGGACTGGTTCGATGAAGCCAATCGGGAACTGGGCAAGAAACAGTACTTGGTCCCCTATTTCATGTCCAGTCATCCGGGCTGTACCTTAAAAGATGCCGTAGCCCTGGCCGAATTTCTGCGGGACATGCATATGCAGCCTGAACAGGTCCAGGATTTTATCCCGACGCCGGGCAGTTTGTCGACGGCCATGTATTATACCGGTATCAATCCCTTGACCGGGCAAAAGGTCTACGTGGCTCGCAGGGCAGAAGAAAAGCAGATGCAGCGGGCCCTTATGCAGTACAAGAACCCGGCGAATTATGATATTGTCTATAAGGCCTTATGCCTGGCGGGCCGTCGTGACCTCATCGGTTACGGGCCGAAGTGCCTCATTGCACCACGGCGTCATCAAAGTCAGTCAGGCCGTCCGCTCGGCAGCGGCCGCCATGGCCGTTCGCCTGTCCGTTCCGGACAAAGGCGGAAGGATTTGAATCGAACTAGAAAATTCAGGTGAATACAATGAAGAAATACGTGCCTTTTGTCGTGCTCAGCGTCTTCGTCATCTTACTGTTGGGTCTGGCGTGGCCCATCTTGATGAAGCACCAGCAGGAAGAAGCACAACGGGCTTATGAAGCCGGCCGTCATCTCGTCATCTTTTCGGATTTGCCCCAGGATGTCAATGACGGTTTGGCCCGAGAATTTTATAAGCAGAAGCATTTGCGGGTGCAGATTTATTCTAAGACCGACAGCGATATGCGCCAGTCGCTGGGGAATATCAACGGTCCTAAGCCGGATATCCTCATCGCTTCGGAAGATGATTTGCGTACGCAAAAGCAAAATGGCGTTCTCCAGCCGTATGAGTCGGCCTATACCGACAATATCCCGTCGTCCATGAAAGATGACGATGGCATGTGGAGCGGTTTATGGTACAATCCGATGGTCTTTGTCGTCAGTCAGTCTTATTATGAACGGCGAGGCCAGCTCCTTTCTACTTGGGATGACCTGTTGACCGATCCTCAGATGCTGCTGGCCTTTCCGGACCTGGCTGCCATGGATATGGCCGGCGAATTCCTCTGTTCTTTCGTAGAGATGAAGGGCCTCGATGAAAGTGAACGCTACCTGCGTGCCTTGCAAAGTCACGTCGCTTCCTATTCGAAATCGATGCCGGTTAACGTCCGCCGCGTTGCCAGCGGGGAAGCCGATATCGGCGTAGCCGATGCTTCGTCTGCTAAGCAGTATCGAAATGACGGAGCGCCTATTTATATCATCTATCCCCAAGACGGTACGTCGTACTGGCTGACGGGGATAGCTGTCACCAATTGGTGCGAGGACGGAGAATTAGCCAATGCTTTTGCCGATTGGATCTATTCGCCAGAGGCTAATGCCGTCTTACAGCAAAAGCACATTTTCATGAGCGATGCCCTGCCGCAGGCTCAGCCTGAGCTCGATGCCAACGGACGGGGACTCGTCTTATTCCCGGTAAAAAAATTATATTCTGATGAAGGCCGCCGCAGCTTACAGTCATGGTGGATCAAATCAATTCGCTTCGGAAAGGAAAAATAACGATACATGGAAAAGATCGGATTTGTCAGCTTAGGCTGTTCTAAAAATCTCATCGATACAGAAGTCATGCTGGGCATCCTCCGCGACCGCCACATGGAGATCACAGAGGATCTCTCCCAGTCTGACATTATTATCGTCAATACCTGTACCTTTATTGAAAAGGCAAAGCAGGAATCCATCGATACCATTTTGCAGGCAGCCCGCTATAAAACGGAGGGCAACTGCAAGATTCTCATCGTAACGGGCTGCCTCAGCCAGCAGTATAAAGAAGAACTGATGAAGGAAATGCCGGAAATCGACGCCCTCTTGGGTACCGGTTCATGGGACCGCATCTGGGAAGCCATCGATACTGTCAAAAAGGGCCGTAAAGCCTGCTTCATCGACGATGTCAGTCATTTGTACGATCAGCATACGAGCCGCATGCGGACGACGCCGACGTATAGTGCCTATGTAAAAATCGGCGAAGGCTGCAACAACGGCTGCTCTTTCTGCATTATTCCTCACGTTCGGGGGAAATTGTACAGTCGTCCCATCGAATCGATTGTAGCTGAAGTGCAGCAGCTGGCTGCCGACGGTGTAAAGGAAATCAACCTCATCGCCCAGGATACGACGAGTTACGGCGTCGATATTGCCGGCCATTCCCTGCTGCCAGATCTCCTGCGCCAATTGGTTCCCATCGAAGGCATCCGCTGGATCCGTCTGTTCTACCTCTATCCCCATTACTTTACGGATGAATTGATGGATCTCATCGTGAAGGAAGATAAAATCTGTCCCTATGTCGATTTGCCGCTCCAACACATTGCCGAACCGGTCCTGCGCCGCATGAACCGCCGCGATTCGGAAGACGATGTGCGTCGCCTCATTAAAAAACTGTGCAGTCACGGCCGCAAGCTTACCCTGCGCTCGACCTTTATCGTCGGGTTCCCCGGTGAAACGGAAGCTGAATTCCAGGCTCTCTGCGACTTTGTAAGGGAAACGGAATTTGATGACGTCGGCGTCTTTACCTATTCTCAAGAAGAAGGGACGCCGGCGGCCACCATGGACGGCCAGATTCCGGAAGAGATAAAAGAAGAACGCTATCATCAGCTCATGGCCATCCAGGCCAAGGTGTCGGAAATCCGCAACCAAGAACTGGAAGGTTCGGTGCATACGATGTTAGTCGAAAAAGTAGAACAAGAAAAAGGTGTGACCCAAGCCGTCGGACGCATTGAAATCCAGGCGCCCGATGTCGATGGCCTGACCTATTTGGAAGATGCCGAGGGTGTACAGCCCGGGGACATGATCCCGGTCCGCATTGCCCAGGGCTTTGCCTATGATCTCGTGGCTGAACGGCTCGATTAACCGAGGTGATTGGGAATGATAGTAGAACTTGTTACGACGGGCTCTGAATTATTGCTGGGGGAAATTACCAATTATAATTCGGCCTACTTATCGAAACAGCTCAATGAAATGGGATACTTCGTCGTCTATCATACGACGGTCGGCGATAACCCGAAGCGTATGAAAGATGTCTTGAAGACGGCCCTTTCCCGGGCCGACATCGTCATTACGACGGGCGGCCTCGGGCCGACACAAGGCGACATGACCAAGATTATCGGTGCCGAATTGATGAATTGCCCCCTGGTTTATGACCCGGCCATTGCCGATGCGGTCCAGGCCTGGGTGACAGCCCATCACGGTACGGTGACGATGACCGAAAACCAGAAGCGTCAGGCCATGATTCCTGAAGGCGCTGATGTCTTTGACAACGAGGCCGGCACCGCGCCGGGCGTTGCCATGCAGGGCGGTGGCAAGACCTTGGTCCACTTGCCGGGACCGCCCAGTGAAATGCGATGGATGTATGAAAATCGGCTGAAACCATGGCTTCTTCAGACTTTTGGCAGCCAAGGGTCCATCCGCTCTCTCTATATCAAGATTTATGATATGGGTGAAGCTTTTATTGAAGAACGGCTGATGGATCTCGTCAAAGACCAGTCGAATCCGACCTTGGCCATGTACGCCCGCCCGGGATTCGTCGAAGTCCGCCTCACGGCCCGCGCCGACAGTGAAGAACAGGCCGAGGAGCTTCTCTTACCGCTCGAAGAAGAAGTACGCCGCCGTCTCAATGATCAAATCGTCAGTTTTAATGATGAAACGATGGCTGACGTTCTGGGACGAGAAGTCCGTCAGGCGGGCTATATCGTCAGCGCGGCCGAATCCTGTACGGGAGGCTTGGTCGGGTCCCTTATTACCGATGTCCCCGGTGCTTCCGACTATTTTCGCGGTTCGGCCGGAACGTACTGCAATGAAATGAAAGAGAAACTCCTCGGTGTCTCTCATGAGACACTGGAACGATATACGGCCGTCAGTTCGGAAACCGCTGCTGAAATGGCGGACGGAAGCCGCCGCCTTTATGGGAGCGACATCGCTGTCAGCACGACGGGCATTGCCGGACCCGGCGGCGGTACGGAAGAACAGCCTGTAGGACTTGTCTATACCGGCGTCAGCGGCCCTTGGGGGACTTTGGTCCACCGTGACGTCTACCACGGGGGCCGTGCTGAAATCAAGCGGCGCGCAGCCGTACGGGCCATCTATTATGTAGTGCGCTATCTTGTGAACCATAAAAACAAATAACCGTTAGGAGGAATGATTTTGGACGCGAAACAGACAGCACTTGAAAATGCAATGCGCAAGATTGAAAAAGACTTTGGTAAGGGCGCTATCATGCGCCTCGGCGACATTGCTGACAAGATGAACTTAGAAGTTATCTCCTCGGGTTCCCTGGCCGTCGACTTGGCCGTCGGCGTCGGCGGATATCCCCGGGGACGAGTCATTGAAATCTATGGCCCCGAATCGTCCGGGAAGACGACCCTGGCCCTGCACGCCATTGCGTCAGCCCAGAAGAACGGCGGCATTGCAGCCTTTATCGATGCTGAACACGCCCTCGATCCGGTCTATGCCCGCCACCTCGGCGTCGATACGAACGAGCTGCTCATTTCCCAGCCGGATAACGGCGAACAGGCTCTTGAAATCACGGAAGAACTTGTCCGCAGCGGTGCCGTCGATGTCATCGTCGTCGACTCCGTAGCCGCCTTGGTTCCGAAGGCCGAAATCGAAGGCGAAATGGGCGACTCCCACGTCGGCCTCCAGGCCCGCCTCATGAGCCAGGCTTTGCGTAAATTGACGGGGATTATTTCCAAGTCGAAGGCCATGGTCATCTTCATTAACCAGCTCCGTGAAAAAGTCGGTGTCATGTTCGGCAACCCGGAAACGACGACCGGCGGCCGGGCCTTGAAATTCTATGCTTCTAT
This sequence comes from Megasphaera sp. DISK 18, assembly GCF_001682955.1. NCBI lineage: Bacteria > Bacillati > Bacillota > Negativicutes > Veillonellales > Veillonellaceae > Megasphaera > Megasphaera sp. DISK 18. The sequence goes on along the minus strand of NZ_LUGJ01000009.1, from coordinate 38,832 downwards.
CCGCATGGAAATTCGTAAAGGGGAAGCCATCAAATCCGGCGGCGACGTCATCGGCAACCGAGCTCGGGTCAAAGTCGTCAAAAATAAAGTGGCACCGCCCTTTAAACACTGCGAATTCGATATCATGTACGGTCAGGGCATTTCCCGTGAAGGGACGGTCCTTGACTTGGGCACGTCCATGGATATTATTGAAAAGAGCGGCACCTGGTACTCTTACAAAGGAGAACGACTGGGACAAGGCAAGGAAAATGTCAAGATTTTCATGAAGGAACATCCGGAAATTACGGACGAAGTCGAAAAGATCATTCGCGATACCCTGGCGGCAGAACCGGAAAAATTCGACGACGTCATGGATGAAGAAATGATGGAATCGGCCGCTGAAGCCGTACCGGAAAGCGACGAAGAGGAATAAATGACCTATCGTGAGGCCTATGAAAAAGCCCTGCAGCTGCTCAATGTTCGCTTCTTAAGTGAAGGCGAACTGCGCACCAAGCTGCGGCGGCGGGATGTCCGTGACGACGTCATCGACGAAGTGATGGCTATGCTGAAAGAGGAACACTTCATCGATGACGACCGCCTGGCTCGCCAGGTCTACGCCTACTATGTCCGGAAAAAGCAGTACGGCCATCTGTATATCGCCAATTGCCTTCGACGCCGTCAACTGACGGTGCCGGACGATATTGAACGTCCTGATGAATACACCTTGGCAGAAAATCTTGCTGAGCGAAAGTTTTCCCGCCGGTACGATGAAAAGAGAAAGGCGGCGCGATATCTCCAATACCGCGGTTTTTCTCCCTCCGTCATTGCCGAAGTCATCGCTTCCTTTACGGTTGGCGACGAGGGTTGACAATCGGTCAAAATAGGGTCGGAGACGCCAAGTCCATCTTGACATTGATATGAAAAAAAATTACAATTAAAGGAGCCGGTTTGATACACTGGTCCATATTTTGCATAATTGTAGGTTTTTTGAACATGAAGTAAATTTTACATACTCATAAAAAAAGCCGGACGGTAAGTTCGGCTTTTTTTTGTGAAGGGGAGGTGAATTTGTTACTATGCTGACTACTACTATGGCTGCTGTCGTAGCCATTGTTTGTATCCTCATCGGCGTCGGTGCCGGCTATGTCTATCGCAAGAAAATTGCTGAAGGCAAAATCGGCCAGGCTGAAGTCGAAGCGCAGCGGATCATTGCCACAGCCCAGCAGAATGCGGAAGCTCGCAAAAAAGAACTGGTCCTTGAAGGCAAGGAAGAAATCCATAAACTGCGAAGCGATGCCGAGCGGGAGAACAAGGAACGTCGCACGGAATTACAGCGCTTTGAACGGCGTTTGATGCAAAAAGAAGAACATTTAGACAAAAAGTCCGATTCCATGGAAAAGAAGGAAGACGTCTTGCAGCGCAAAGAAGAAGAAGTGACGCGCATGCAGGAAAAAGTCGAAGCCATTCACGAACAGAAGATGGCCGAATTGGAACGGATTTCCGGCTTGACTTATGAAGATGCTAAAGAACTGCTTTTGAACAACGTTCAAAGTGAAGTAAAACATGAAACGGCACAGATGATCAAGATGCTTGAAGAACAGGCTCATGAAGAGGCCGAAAGCAAGGCTCGGGAAATTATTTCCGTGGCTATTCAACGCTGTGCTGCCGACCATGTCGCTGAAACGACGGTGTCTGTCGTGTCCCTGCCGAACGATGAAATGAAGGGCCGTATCATCGGCCGTGAAGGGCGAAACATCCGGGCTATTGAAATGCTCACCGGTGTCGACCTCATCATCGACGATACGCCGGAAGCCGTCATCTTGTCGTGCTTCGATCCGATCCGTCGGGAAATCGCCCGCATTGCCTTAGAAAAACTGATTGCCGACGGCCGTATTCATCCGGCACGGATTGAAGAAATGGTCGAAAAGGCTCGTAAAGAAATCAACCAGAAGATCCGCGAAGCCGGTGAACAGGCGACGTATGAAGCCGGGGTTCACGGGCTCCATCCGGAACTCATTAAGATTCTCGGCCGCTTGCGCTACCGCACCAGCTATGGCCAGAATGTACTGCGCCATTCTATCGAAGTTTCCCAGCTGGCAGGCATTATGGCTGCTGAATTGGGTGTCGATGAAAAGCTGGCTAAGCGAGCCGGCTTGATTCACGATATCGGGAAAGCCTTGGACCATGAACTGGAAGGGACACACGTCTCTATCGGTGTCGAAATCGCCAAGAAATACGGCGAATCGAAGCTGGTTGTCAACGGCATTGCCGCCCATCACGGCGATGAAGAAGCACAGAGTGTGGAAGCCGTCTTGGTCGCTGCTGCTGACGCCGTATCGGCCGCTCGCCCGGGTGCCCGTCGGGAAACGTTGGAAAACTATCTGAAACGCCTGACGAAGCTCGAAGAAATTGCTGAGTCCTTTGATGGTGTCGAAGACTGCTTTGCCATCCAGGCCGGACGTGAAATCCGGGTTATGGTCAAACCGGATAAATTGGATGAATCCGATTGTGTCCTCTTGACCCATGACATCATTAAACGTATTGAAGCTGAACTGGAATATCCGGGACAGATTAAAGTTGTCGTCATTCGCGAAACGCGGATGGTCGATTATGCAAAATAACCTTATATGACTTGCAGGGCCGCCGTATAGGCGGCCTTTTGCATGATGCGGCAAGGCGTAGAAGCACGAATCGAAATGTCAGGCCGAATTGTCTCGAGTGTCCTGATTGGTATTGCAATTAACCCTCTGAAAAAATATTATTGAATTTAAAAAATAATACTTGCCAAAGTCATCGTTTTGTAGTAGAATAGTTTTTGTTCGAGGCACTAAGAAATACCGAGACAGCCCCGAAGAATGAAAGCAAATGGCCCCGTGGTGTAGCGGTTTAACATGTCGCCCTGTCACGGCGAAGATCGTCAGTTCAAATCTGATCGGGGTCGCCAAATGCTCAGGTAGCTCAGTCGGTAGAGCAGGGGACTGAAAATCCCCGTGTCGGCGGTTCAATTCCGTCCCTGAGCACCACCAATGCGGAAGTAGCTCAGTGGTAGAGCACCACCTTGCCAAGGTGGGGGTCGCGAGTTCGAGCCTCGTTTTCCGCTCCATTTATGGCGGCATAGCCAAGCGGTAAGGCAGAGGTCTGCAAAACCTTCATCCCCAGTTCGATTCTGGGTGCCGCCTCCATATTTTTTCTTTCGTCATGCCGAGGTGGCGGAACTGGCAGACGCAACGGACTTAAAATCCGTCGGATAGAAATATCCGTACCGGTTCGATTCCGGTCCCCGGCACCAAATCAACAACGTGTAAGCGGCGTTGGCCGTGGCCGAAGTCCTTGCAAAACAAAGGAGCTGTCTTTGGACAGCTCCTTTTCGCAGTCCGTTTAAATTATCTGAAAAATGGGTTATAATGAATCATGACTGAATACAAGTATAGAGTATCGGATTTTGAAGGACCTTTAGATCTGTTGCTCTATTTGATTGAAAAGAACAAAGTCGACATTTATAACATTCCTATCGTTGACATTGCCGATCAGTTCAATGCTTATGTAGCGGACATCGACGCCTTTGATGTCGACTATGCCAGTAAGTTTTTTGTCATGGCAGCGACCCTTTTGCAGATAAAATCGCGGCTGCTCCTGCCGAAACAGCCTAAAGTGGTTGACGACGAAGAAGACCCGCAGGAAGTCTTGGTCCGGCAGCTCGTAGAGTATAAAAAGATGAAGGCCCTGTCTCAGGCCATGGGCAGTTTGTGGGATGCCCGCAGCCTGATGATGGGACGCCTGCCGGCGCCTATGCCTTACGAAACCCGCTTCGAAGGCCATATCGATACCAAGGCCCTCTACGACGCCTTTCAGCAAGTATGTCAGGCCCTGCCGGAACCGGAAGCCGTAGAGATACGGATTCAGAAAGAAATATACAGCGTCGGCGAATGCATGCGCCGCGTCACCTACGCCCTGCGCCGGGCCAAGGGGACGATGACGGCAGCTGCCATTTTTCAGGCTTGTCGATCCCGCGTCGAACTTGTCGTAACCTTTTTGGCGGTTTTAGAATTGCTCAAGGTCGGTCAATGTATGACCGTCGCTGAGGGAAAGGATGGGAATACCATTGCCTTACGATACACGCCAAAAGGATAACCGCGAGCCGACGGCACTTCTGGAAGCCCTCCTCTTTTTGAGCGGCGACGCCATGACCGAAGCCGATATCAGTGAACACCTGGGATGGCCTTTGGAGGACGTTGAGAAAATTGCTGCCCGCCTGCAGCATCTTTTAGAAGATCAGCGGCGAGGGCTGCGTCTCATCCGCGTTGCCGGCGGCTATCAGTTAGTGACCCGGCCGGATCTTCACGATGCCCTGCAGTGGGTCCGGACGGGTAAGAAGGAACTGTCACCCATGGCCCTTGAAGTACTGGCCATCATCGCCTTCAAGCAGCCTGTGACGCGGGCTGATATTGAAAAGCTGCGCGGCGTTTCGTCAGAAAGGGTCCTGACTTCTTTGGTGCAGCAGGGATTGGTCATCGACCTCGGCCGCAAGGACAGTCCGGGACGGCCGATTTTATACGGGACGTCTGCTTATTTTTTGGAATGTATCGGCATGGATTCCCTTGCTGATTTAGCCGGCCGCTTGTCGGTAGATACTACGGAGGATGGACTTGATGGAAGAACGGTTGCAGAAAGTAATGAGTAACTGCGGAGTCGCTTCACGGCGCGCTTCGGAAAAGCTGATATTAGAAGGACGAGTCCGCGTAAACGGTGTCGTCGTCCGGGAATTAGGCACCAAGGTCAATCCTGATAAGGACCGCATTGCCGTCGACGGCAAGACCCTTGAAGTGCAGGCCAAGCATTACTACCTGTTTAATAAGCCCAAGGGCGTCATTACCACATCGAGTGACGACCAAGGACGGACGACGGTCATGGACTACTTCAAGAAGGAAAAAGACCGTATCTATGCCGTCGGCCGTTTGGACCAAAATACAGAAGGCTTGCTGCTCATGACCAATGACGGCGAACTGGCTAATATTCTGATGCATCCCAGCCGCCTCGTCGATAAGACGTATGAAGTCAAGGTCAAAGGGCAAGTTGCCGATTCGATTCTGCAGCATTTAGCCGACGGCGTCGAGCTGAAAGACGGGATGACGGCACCGGCTGATGTCGTCTACGTCGACTACGACCCTCGGACGAACCTGACCAGTCTGGAAATCACCATTCACGAAGGCCGCAATCGCCAGGTCCGCCGCATGCTGGAATACTTTGGCTTTCAGGTTCACAACCTGCGCCGTATCCAGTATGCCTTTTTGACCCTGAGCGGCGTCAAGCGCGGAGCCTATCGCTCCTTGACCCGTGAAGAAGTGGCCGAACTCTATAAATATAAATAATAGGAGTCTTTATGAAGGAAATACTCGTCATCGGTGCCGGTGCGGCCGGCATCATGGCTGCGCTGGTTGCTGCTGAATCGGGAGCCAGAGTACATTTATTTGAAAAAAATGATATTGTCGGTAAGAAGATGGGAATCACCGGTAAAGGACGCTGCAACTTGACCAACTCCTGCAGCATGGCCGATTTCATCGCCCATACACCGGGGCACGGAAAATTCCTGTTCAGTGCCTATCAGCAGTTTACCAACCAGGATCTCCTGGATAAACTGAACGGCTGGGGCCTTCTGACAAAAGAAGAACGAGGCGGCCGTATTTTCCCCCAGTCTGACAGCGCCATCGAAGTGCGAAAGCTCTTTTACCACAAACTGTGCCGTAAGAGCATCGAACTGCATTTGAAGGAAGGCGTTAAAGCCGTTAAATCTTGGGGACATCGCTTCGTCGTCCAAACGGATTCGAGAACTTATGAAGGTGATGCCTGTATCATCACGACAGGCGGCATGTCCTATCCTGTAACCGGTTCTACCGGCGACGGCTACGGCTTTGCAAAATCGCTGGGGCACGAGGTGACGGAACTCAAGCCGTCGCTCATCCCTTTTACGACGGCCGAATCCTGGCCCCATGACTTGTCGGGACTGTCCCTGAAAAACGTCGAAGGATCACTATGGCGCCGTGGGAAAAAAATCGCTGTCCACTTCGGGGAAATGCTGTTTACCCACTTTGGCGTTTCCGGTCCGATTATCCTGATGCTCAGTACGGCAGCGGCCCATAAAAAGAGCGCCGCTTTCCCTTTAGAACTTCGCATCGACTTAAAACCGGCCTTATCGAAGGAAAAACTCGATGCCCGCCTGCGTCGGGATTTTGAAAAATATATCCGCAAAGAAGCTGTAAACGGCTTAAAGGATCTGTTGCCCCAGCGACTCATTCCGGTCATCCTTCACGAAGCCGGGATAGCAAAAGACTGTCCGGTCAATCAGATTTCCCGCGAACAGCGCCAGCACTTGGTCGAAGCCTTTAAGGCCCTGCCCCTTACGGTGACCGGGACGAGGCCTATCAGTGAAGCCATCGTCACCGCCGGCGGCGTATCGGTTAAGGAAATCGACCCTAAGACGATGGAGTCGAAACTCGTTCCGGGCCTTTATTTTGCCGGGGAAGTCATCGATATCGATGCCTTTACGGGCGGATATAATTTACAGGCAGCCTTTTCGACAGGGTTTGTAGCCGGAACGGCCGCTGCTAAGGAGGGCTGACTATGAAAAAATTAACGATTGCCATCGACGGCCCGGCAGGAGCCGGAAAAAGCAGTGTGGCTAAACTTTTGGCCAATAAAGTCGGCTATTTATACATTGATACCGGGGCCATGTACCGAGCCTTTACTTGGGCGGTGCTGGAAAACGGCGTCGACATTGCCGATGACGATGCCGTCAAGGCCTTGGTGGATTCCGTTGACATCCGCCTTGAACCGATGGCCGACCTGTGTCGGGTCTACGTTGGAGATACGGAAGTCACCGAGGCCATTCGGACGCAACGCGTATCCTCTCATGTTTCTTCCGTCGCAGCTCTTGCAGTCGTACGGCAAAAACTGGTAAAATTACAAAAGGCCATGGCCAAAGAAGGCGGCGTCATCCTCGACGGCCGCGATATCGGGACCGTCGTCCTTCCCGATGCGGATCTCAAAATATTCCTTACGGCGTCTGTCGCATCCCGGGCTCAACGCCGCTATTTGGAAGTAAAGGCCAAAGGCGGCAGCGAATCGTATGACGACATCGCCGCCAGCATCGCCGCTCGCGATGACATGGATTCCCACCGCCAGGTGTCCCCTTTGAAAAAAGCCGATGATGCTGTCGTCGTCGACAACAGTGATCTCGATTTACAACAGACGGCCGATGTCATTCTCGGCCTTATGAAGGAGCGAGGCTGATGCATGAATTTATGTATAATACGATCCGCAGGATCTTCAATGTCGCAACGTACGGCTTCTTGGACATGGAAGTCATCGGCGAAGAAAATATACCTGAAAAAGGGCCTTTTATCGTAGCCTGTAATCATGCCAGCAACTTTGACCCGCCCCTTTTGGGAACGGCTATGCGTCATCATCTCATCCACTTCATGGCCAAGGAAGAACTCTTCCGAAATCCGGTCATGGGCTGGTTCCTGCGTTATGTCCATACCTTCCCGGTCCATCGCGGCCGCATCGACCGCAAGGCGGTTATGGAATCCTTCAAGGTATTGAAAAATGGTGCGGTTTTGGGGATTTTCCCGGAAGGGAAGCGGACCCGAGGCGGCTCGGTCGGCCCCTTTCATGAGGGCTTTGCCGGTATCGCTATTAAGGCCAAGGTGCCCGTGTTGCCGGCAGCCATCGTCAATTCGGAATTTCTGCCGAAAAAGACGGGGCCTGTTCGAGTCATTTTTGGAAAACCCATCATGGCTCCGGCCGGAAAAGCCTCGGATCACGACGTAGTCACGGCCTTTTCCGAAGAAATTCGCGATTCCATCGTGGCTATGCAAAATCAGTATAAAGGGGACGAAAAATGAAAGTAACTCTCGCCGCAGCCTGTGGCTTCTGCTATGGTGTCCGACGAGCCGTTGAACTGGCCGGACAGGCTGAAAAAGGAACACACACCTTAGGCCCTATCATCCATAATCCGCAAGTTGTCGGGCGTCTCGCCGAACAGGGCGTGTCGCCGGTAGACTCTTTGGATGAGGTAGAAAAAGGGGCTGTCGTCTTAATTCGGTCTCATGGCGTCGGACCGGAAATCTATGAAAAAGCCGACAAACGAGAACTAAAAGTCATAGATGCCACGTGTCCGCACGTTAAAAAGGCCCAACAAGACGCCAAAAATATCATCGAAAAAGGTGAAAAGCTTATAATCGTAGGCGAAAAGGCCCATCCCGAAGTAATTAGTATTTCACAATGGGGGGCAAATCGTGCTATTATAATAGACAGGGAAGAAGAGGCTCAACAAATTCCCTTTTGCGATTCTATGGGAGTCGTCGTACAAACGACGTTCTCTCAAGAGCAATTCAAGCGTATCGCCGCTATCCTGCAACAAAAGACTAATCATCTCGATGTGCATATGACCATATGCACGGCGACGCAGCAGCGTCAGCAGGCAGCGATAGAATTGGCAGGTCAGGTGGACGCTATGATCGTCATTGGCGGCAAGAACAGCGCCAACACCGGCCGCCTCGCGCAGGTATGCCGTGAACAGGATTGCCCGACATACCACATTGAAACAGCAGCCGAATTGGATACGGACTGGTTCAGTGGTATGAATCATATAGGCATTACAGCCGGCGCTTCTACGCCGGATTGGATAATACAGGAGGTTGTTAAGATTATGGAAAATTTGCAAGCTGAAGGCACAGAAGTAATGAGTGAAGAATTGTTGGACAAGTATGACTATGAAGAAAATCCAAAGAAAGGTGACGTGGTCAAAGGCACGGTTATTTCTGTGAATGATGATGCTGCCTATGTTTCCATCGGTACGAAAGCGGAAGCAATTCTGCCGAAAAAGGAAATGGCTGTTCCCGCTCCGGAAAAAGCAAGTGACTTTGTCAAAGTCGGCGATGAACTGACCGTTGAAATTGCCAACAACATCAAAGAAGAAGGAGCTATTGTCGTTTCCCTCGTCAAGATGAAGAAAGTCGAAGACTGGAAAGAAGTTCGCGAAGCATTCGAAAATGATCAGCTCGTCGAATGTGTTGGTAAAGAAACGAACAAGGCTGGTCTTGTCGTTTCTATCAAATCTCTCCGCGGATTTATCCCCCTCTCTCAGGGCGATATCAAATTCGTGAAGTCTTTGGACTACCTCGTCGGTGAAACCTTCCAGGTCAAAGTCATCGACATTGACGAACACAAAAACCGTCTGGTCCTGTCCCGTAAGGCTGTACTTGAAGCAGAACGCGAAGCAAAACGCGAAGAAGCCCTCAAACACATTGAAGAAGGGGCCGTCATCAAAGGTACTGTCGTTAAGATCATGCCCTATGGCGCATTCATCGATCTCGGCGGCGTAGAAGGCCTGCTTCACATTTCTGATATTTCTTGGAAGCGCATCAATGCTGTCGAAGACGTTCTCCAGGCCGGAGAAGAACTCGAAGTCCTCGTTCAGAAGTTCGATCAGGAACGGAATCGTATTTCCCTCTCCTTGAAAGCACTTCAGAAGAACCCCTGGATTGCAGCTATCGAAAAATTTGAAGTCGGCGATATCGTAAAAGGTGAAGTTAAGAAACTCTTGCCTTTCGGTGCTATCTTAGCTATCGATCCGGAACTGCAGGGCTTGCTCCATATTTCTGAATTAACTGAAAAACGCGGCGTGGCTGTCAAAGACCTGGTCGACATCGGCGATGTCATGAACGTTAAGATCATCGGCATCGATACAGATAAGAAGAAGATTTCTCTCAGCGTTCTGGCTATTCAGAAAGATGAAGAAGAACAGGAAGTTCGCGACTACCTCGCTAACCAGGATAACGAAGAAGAAAACAACTAAGGCTTTGTAAAAAGAGGATAGCCGGGCTGTACCGGTTATCCTTTTTTCGTTTATAGAAAGGATAATGCCATGTATAAACCCTTAGTCGCCGTCGTCGGTCGGCCGAATGTCGGCAAATCGACGCTGTTTAACGCGATTGTCAAGAAACGAATTTCCATCGTTGAAGATATTCCCGGCGTTACGCGCGACAGAATTTATTTTGATGCCGAATGGCTCGGTCGAGAATTTACCATGATCGATACGGGGGGCATTGAATTCGTTGATTCCAATGACCACATCTTCACCAGTATGCGCTATCAGGCAGAACTGGCCATTCGCGAAGCCGACGTGATTTTATACGTCGTCGACGGGAAAGTCGGGATCCAGCCTCAGGATGAAGAAATTGCCCATATCCTGCGTTCCTGCGGGAAACCGGTCATCTTGGTCGTCAATAAGATCGACAGTGTCGAACAGGAAATGAACATCTATGAATTTTATAATCTCGGCTTGGGTGACCCCATCGGGATTTCAGCCGTCAACTTGATGAATCTCGGCGACCTTCTCGATGAAGTCCTGAAGAATATCAAAGAAGTACCGGCCCTTGAAGAAGATGACGATACGATTCACATCTCCCTCGTCGGCCGTCCGAACGTCGGTAAATCGTCCCTTACCAATGCCCTCTTGGGGCAGGACCGGGTCATCGTCAGCAACGTGCCCGGCACGACCCGCGACTCTATCGATACACATTGGTCTTATGAAGGAACGGACTTCGTCCTCATCGATACGGCCGGCATGCGCCGCAAGGCCAAAATCGACATGCCTGTCGAAAGGTACAGCGTCGTCCGGGCTCTGCGGGCCGTCGATCGGTCGGACATTGCCGTCCTGGTCATCGATGCGACGGAAGGCGTTACCGAACAGGATACGAAGATCGCCGGCTACGTCCACGAAGCGGGCAAAGGCTGCATCATCGTCGTCAACAAGTGGGACCTCGTCGAAAAGGACAGCAAGACGAGCCATAAGTTTGAAGACGACATCCGTCGAGAACTGGCTTTCCTCCAGTACGCGCCCATCCTCTTTGCTTCGGCCCTTACGAAGCAGCGTATCAATCGCCTGGCCGATATGGTCAAATTCGTATCGGAACAGCAGCATATGCGCGTATCGACGAGCGTCTTAAATGAACTCATCGAAGATGCCCAGCTTACCAATCCGCCGCCGGCTAAAGGCGGGCGACTGCTGAAAATCTATTATATGACCCAGGCTTCGGTCCAGCCGCCGACCTTCATTCTCTTCGTCAATGAGCCCCAGCTCATGCATTTTTCGTATCTGCGCTTTTTGGAAAACCGACTGCGCGAAACCTTTGGTTTTGAAGGCACTCCCATCCGGCTTATCCTGCGTGGTAAGAAGGATGGTGACCGCTTATGATGACCGGTATCCTCTTCTTGGTTCTGGCTTATCTCGCAGGCTCCATTCCGAGCGGCCTTATCATCGGTAAGGTCCTGTATCATACGGATCCTCGTGAGTACGGCAGCCATAATACGGGAGCGACCAATGCCTACCGCGTCTTCGGCGCCGTCGGCGGCCTTTTGGTCCTCCTCTGCGACGTCGCGAAAGGCATGCTCGGTGTCTACCTGGGGCAGCTTGCTTCCCAGGCCGGCATCGGCACTCCGGCAGATCAGATCTATCTCATGATTGCCGGCGGGCTGCTTTCCATCGTCGGTCATTCGTGCTCTATTTTTCTGAAATTCAAAGGCGGGAAGGGCGTTGCCACCGGCCTTGGCATCATCTTGTTCTTGGCGCCGTGGGAAACGCTCATCGTCTTTGCCGTCTGGGTCGTCATCGTCGCCATTACGCGCATCGTCTCCCTCGGCTCCATCGTAGCCGCTGTTTTGGTGCCGATTCTGATATACGTCTTTGGCGAGCCGCTGCCGCTGACGATTTTCGGCCTCCTGGCCGCCATTCTCGTCGTCGTTCGTCATAAGGATAATATTATCCGCTTGATACAGGGACGAGAACTGAAGGTCGAACGAATTCAGAAAAAATAGATTGATATGTACTAAAAAACGTGTATAATTGATTATGTACGAGCAGGTGATCTTATGAGAATCATATCGGGTAGTGCCAGAGGGCGAATTTTGAAGTCGCCGAAAGGAATGCTGACCCGGCCGACCTTGGACCGCACGCGGGAAAGTCTTTTTAATATGCTTGAAAGCAGAGGCAGTCTGGCCGGGGCAAGGGTTCTCGATATCTTTGCGGGTACAGGTGCCTTGGGATTAGAAGCCTTGAGCCGCGGTGCCGATTCTGCCGTCTTCATCGACCATTATACGCAGGCCCTCATTCGTCAGAATGCGTCGCTCTGCGGCTTTGATGAACGCGCTGAGGTCCTTCGTCTCCCGTCGGCAAAAGCTTTGGCACGGCTGAAAGGGCGGCAGTTTGATTACATCTTTGCCGACCCGCCGTATAACAAAAATTTGGTGAACGATACAATTGTTTTGATAGGTCAATACGATTTGTTGGCTCCTGGTGGATTGATTCTGATGGAATACAGCCGGAATGAAGGCATAACGGAGAACACATTGTATGAGGTCATCAGAGAAAAATCCTATGGAAATGACACGCGGATTGCTTTTATCCGTCGTCGCCGGGAAGGAGTTTGAAAGAAGTGCGAATCGGTATTTGTCCGGGCAGTTTTGATCCTGTTACCAATGGACACATTGATATTTTTGAACGAGGGAGCAAACTAGTCGATAAACTTATCGTTGCTGTTTTTGAAAATCCCGTAAAGAAGCCGTTGTTTACGATGGCCGAACGAGAAGAGATGCTGAGAGAAACGACGAAGCATATTCCCAATATTGAAGTCGTCAGCTTTCACGGCCTTCTCAATGAATACGCCATCGATCACGGTGCGACCGTCATTATTCGCGGCCTGCGGGCCCTGAGTGATTTTGAATATGAATTCCAGCGGGCCCTGCTCATGAAAAAAGTGGAGCCCCGCATCGAAACGGTATTCATCATGACGAGTACCCAGTATTCATATATCAGCTCGACGGGCATCCGCGAACTGGCCTGCTTTGGCGGCAAGCTCGATGATATGGTTCCCGATTACGTTGAAAAGAAACTAAAAGTGAAGTTTGCAGACAAGTACAATGCTTAGGAGTGGAGACTACATGAATTCGGATAAACTGTTAGAAGATTTGGAAAGCTTAGTAATGAACGCTTCAAAAGTTCCCTTTACTAACAAAAAAATGGTAGAAGAAGAAGAAATCCTTCAAATCATCGACGATTTGAAAGAATCCATGCCGGCTGAATTGGAACAATCCAAAAAGATATTGGCCGAAAGAGACAAGGTCATTGCCGATGCCCAGCATCACGCTGACGGCATGGTAGCTCAGGCGAAAGACTACATCGCCAAATTGACCGAAGAAAGTGAACTGGTACGGCAGGCTCAGGAACGTGCCAACCAGGTTATCCAAACTGCCAATGACTCGTCGGAACAGCTGAAAAACAGCTCCATTACCTATGCCGGCGACGTCCTCAAATACGTTGAATCAACATTGGAAAAGACCTTATCCAGCATTCAGCAGAATCGCGAAAGCCTGCTGAAGAACAATGGACATCAGGATACGCCGGATCAGCAGTAGTGATGGCTTATGAGGTCCTGTCGCTCGTGCGGCAGGGCCTTTTTTTCCATGTTGATGACAGGAGGTACTATGAACGAAATTGTATCCCGCGATAACCAGTGGGTGAAGATGGCCTGTTCCTTGAAGCAGAAAAAAGGCCGCCAGGCCCATCAACGCGTCTTCGTCGAAGGCCTGCGGGTCATCGGCGATGCCGCTGTTATGGGGATTCCCGATGCCATTTGCTTTGTGTCGCCTAAGGGTCGAGACCTTTCCGGTTTTGACGAAGTCTATGCCAGAGGCCTTGAATTAGGATGGACTTTTTATGCCGTTACCGACAGCGTATACGATAAATTAAAGGATACCAAGACGCCTCAAGGGCTGGCTGCTATGCTGCCCTTTTTTGCCTATACCTTTGACGCCTTGCCGGCCGTTGCTCCGGAAAAGGCCGTCCTCTATCTGCGCTCCGTCCAAGATCCGGGGAATTTAGGGACTATCCTCAGGACGGCTGCAGCAGCTAACGTCGGAGCTGTCCTTCTCAGTGAAGGCTGTGTCGACGTCTACAACGATAAGACGGTCCGCAGCGCCATGGGGGCGATTTTTAAAGTGCCTGTCGTCCAGGATGTAACCGATGAACAGCTCGACCAATTCTGCAGCGATGAGGACCGGAACATCTATGGAACGGCAGCCGAAGGGACCGTATCCTATGTCGAAGCCGATTACGATCGGCCGGTTATTCTGGCTTTTGGCAACGAAGGGAACGGCTTGCCCGATGAATTTTTGGAATGCTGTGACGACGTACTGACCATCCCCATGCGGCCTGATACAGAATCACTCAACTTATCTATGGCCGTCGGCATCGTCTTGTATAAGGCCTGGGAAAAAAATGGTTTTCACGTATAGTCTGGAGGCGTAATCATGGAAGAAAATAAGGACACCCTTGATCTTGGTTTTGCAAAACTCGACTTACAGCGTCAAGCGCGCTGCGGCTTTCCGGAAGTCGTCTATTGTGCCGGGAAGACGACGGACCAGTCCGTACGGATTTTAGAAATTTTGATGGAAAAATATGACAATGTCATCGGCACGAGGGCTTCGAAAGAAATTTTTGACATCTTATCGGCTAAATTCCCGGCTGCCCAATACGACGAGCTGGCCAAGATGGTCTATCAGCACAAGGATAAGACCATCATCAACGGCGACCGCCTCATTTCCGTCATTACGGCCGGTACCAGCGATATTCCCGTCGCTGAAGAAGCGGCGCTTACGGCAGAAATTATGGGAAATCAAGTGGAACGAATCTACGATGTCGGCGTTGCCGGCATCCACCGATTGCTGGCACGAGTCGACGATATCCGAAAAGCCAATGTCAACATCGTCGTTGCCGGCATGGAAGGGGCTCTGGCCAGTGTCGTCGGAGGTTTAGTAGACAAGCCGGTCATCGCGGTACCGACCAGTATCGGATACGGTGCCAATTTCCACGGTCTTTCGGCCCTTCTGGCTATGCTCAACAGCTGTGCTGCCGGGATATCTGTCGTCAACATCGACAATGGTTTCGGCGCCGGCAGACTGGCCGATACGATGAACAGTCTGAGGTGAGCCGATGGAAACCTTATGGCAATTGGAAGCCAATATCGACGATATGAATCCTCAAAATATGGAATACGTCTTTTCACGGATTCTCGACAAAGGGGCGAATGACGTCTGGGCTATGCCGATGATGATGAAAAAAGGGCGGATGGCATCGATGCTCTGTGTTCTTTGCCGAAAAGAACTCCTCGACGATATGATGGAAACGATCGTTAAAGAGACGACATCTATTGGCGTTCGCTTCTTTCCCGTGAGCCGCATGGCCTGTGACCGGGTCATTATGACAGTCTGCATTGACGGCAGGGATCTTCACTGTAAAATCTGCCGGTACGGCGGACAGATTGTCAATATTTCCGCCGAATACGACGATTGTCGGGCAGCGGCAGAAGCGACGGGCATCCCTTTGAAAGAATGGCAGCGCAAGGTGAAGGAAGCGGCATACCGCCAATTTGCCGAATAGTCCCGGGGAGGATATTGTCAAAATACGATTGTCCGTGTATAATAGTCATTAAGCCGATGTGCAGTGCATCCTGAAAGGACAGGGAGCGTAAAAGATGAATAGAGTCATTATTAATGCCGATGATTTCGGAATTCATACGGAAGTGAATCATGCCATTATTGAGGCTTGTGAACAGGGCGTTCTGACCAGTACGTCCTTATTGCCAACGGGGCCGGCTTTCGAAGAAGCCGTCTCGCTGGCTCGGACTTGTCCCCGTCTCGGAATCGGGATCCACTTATGCCTCGTCGGGTCGTTACCCACCGTTTTGTCCCCGCAGGAAGTACCTACCCTGGTGACTGACAGTGGACGGGTACCGGACAGTTATCCTGAAGTCATTAAACGGGCCTGTCAGGGCCGGCTCGATTACGGTCAGGTTTACCGGGAACTCGATGCTCAGATGGAAAAAATCATGGCTACGGGACTTCCCATCGATCACATCGACAGCCATCAGCATCTGCACGTCCTGCCGCAGATCTGGAACATCGTCCAGTCGCTGATGATGAAGTACGGTATCCACCGAGTACGCATTCCGAGAGAAGCTTATTCATATAAGCTGTTTTCGGCCAATCCCGTGCGCATCGCCGGCCGCGACGGCCTGACCTACTTGTCCCAGAAGGCCATGGATGCCGTGAAGCGCCTTCATTTTACGACGACAGATTTCTTTTGGGGCATGGTAGACGGCGGCAACATGAACGAAGGCAACCTGAAGTATCTCATCGACCGCCTGCCCTTCGGAGTCCATGAAATCATGATGCATCCGGGACGCAGTACGACGGTTCTCAGCCGGAGCTTTTCCTGGGAGTATCACTGGCAGGATGAATTTCAGGCACTTTTGTCGCCGGCGATCCGCCGTCAAATCGAAAAAAGAGAGATTCAACTCATTACCTACGGCGATTTGCCGTAAGGTCCGGGAGGACTTGCCTTGCATATTTTAGTTACGGGAGGTGCCGGCTTTATCGGGTCCCGCCTTGTCAAAGCCCTGCTTGAAGCAGGCCATGAGGTTACGGCCTTTGATAACCTTTCCAAAGGAACCTTTGCTCAGGTTCCCGACGAAGCCCGCTGCATCGAAGGCGACATCGGTGATGAAAAGACCGTCGCTTCAGTATTTTCCGAAAAGCCCATCGATATCGTCTTTCATGAAGCACCGCAGCGGAGGCTTTCCGATTCGCAGGACTTTTCTGAGAACGATGTCATAGGGAGCCTTACAGGTCTTAAGGTCGTCCTTGACCAGTGCTGCCGTCACGGTGTGAAGAAATTCATTTTTTCTTCGTCAGCTGCCGTCTACGGCGAGCCCGTCCGCGTTCCTGTTCGCGAAGAAGATGAGCTTCGCCCCATCAACTTTGACGGACAGGTTAAGGCAGCTGCGGAAGATTGTATCCGCCGGCATCATGAAGCGTACGGCCTCTCATATGTCATTTTGCGCTATGCCAATGTATATGGTGAGGGTGAGGAGGACAGCGTTGTCAGCCGTTTTACCCGGGCTGTGGCTTACGGCGAAGATATGACCATCTATGGCGACGGTGAACAGTCCCGCGATTTCATCTACGTCGACGACGTCGTCCGGGCCAATCTGGCGGCCATGGCGGATGAGGGGCCGGCTGAGACGTATAATATCGGCACGCAGATGGAGACGACGATCAACGCACTGAAAGTCATCCTGCTGTATTTTACCCATGCCGGTATTTCTATCTCTTATGAAGATGCACGCCCGGGTGATGTACACTGCTCGGCACTGCATAATGAAAAAGCCGAGAAAATACTCAACTGGCGTCCTAAAATGAAACTGATGCCCGGCCTTATGGCGATGTATCAATATTTTTGCGAAAGGGAAGATGCCAAGTGAAAGACGATAAGGAGCACAAGTTTTACTTAGTCCGCGAAGATATTTTGCCTGAAGCGATCAAGAAGACCATCAAGGTCAAGGAAATCCTCAAGCGCCATCAGACGCGGACCATCAATGAAGCCGTCCAGATGATGGATTTGAGCCGCAGTGCGTACTATAAATATAAGGATTACGTCTCTCCTTTTTATGACGTTACGCAGGGCAAAATCGTCACCTTGTCGGTCATGATCTTTGACCGTCCCGGCGAATTATCCCAGGTTCTCAACACGGTTGCTGCCAACAATGGCAGTATCCTGACCATCAATCAGGGCATTCCCCAGCAGGGCATGGCAGCGGTCAGCTTGTCCATTGAAACGAAGGATATGACCGTATCGGTCGAGGACTTGATGAAAACGTTGGAAAAACTGTCCGGTGTCAGCAAGGTAAATATTATCGGACAAGCGTAAGTAAAAAAGAGGGGGTAGGTCCATGAAAAGCGTTTCTATTGCTCTATTAGGCTGCGGTACTGTTGGGAAAGGCGTCGTCGATTTATTGGCGATGAACGGTCCGCTTATTGAAGAACAGCTCGATACGAAAATCAACATCAAGCGTATCCTTATCCGTGATTTGAACAAGTATGAAAAGATGGAAGGCCTGCCCGATTCCATTAAGCTCACGACTGATTTTAACGACATCATCAATGATGATGAAATCGAAATCGTCGTCGAAGTCATGGGCAGCGCCGACTTTGCAAAAGACTGCATCGAACAGTGCTTCCGGCGCGGAAAGAGCGTTATCAGCGCCAATAAAGACCTCATCGCAGACTATGGGATTCCTTTATTGACCTTATCCTATGAGCATGACGTCGACTTTCAGTTTGAAGCCAGCGTCGCCGGCGGTATCCCTATCGTTCGTCCCATGTATTCATCGCTTAACAGCAACCGCATCGAAGAAATCATTGGCATCATGAACGGGACGACCAATTTTATTTTATCGAATATGACAGCCCATGGTTCGTCATATGAAGAAGTATTGAAAGAAGCTCAGGAAAAAGGCTATGCCGAAGCCGACCCGACCAATGACGTCAGCGGCTATGATGCAGCTCGTAAAATCGCTATTTTGGCAACCTTAGGCTTCCATTCAGCCGTTACCTTTGACGACGTTGCCGTTGAAGGTATTGAAAATATTTCCAAGGAAGATATTGAACATGCGACGGAAATGGGGTACGTCATCAAGCTTCTGGCCATTGCCCGTCAGGACGACGACGGTATTTCACTCAACGTCCATCCGGCCTTTATTCGTGAAGACCATCCCTTGGCCCATGTCGACGGTGCCTATAATGCCGTTTGCGTCCGCGGCAACGGCGTTGGCAACGTCATGTTCTACGGCCCGGGTGCCGGATCGCTTCCGACGGCCAGTGCTGTCGTCAGCGACGTCATGAACGTCATCCTCCACCGCAATTTGAAGATGACCGGTAAGCGCGGTTATGTATGGCACGAAGCGAAATTGAAGCCTCAGGCGGAAATTTGCTCGCCCTACTATCTGCGAATGATCGTCAACAATGCGCCCGGTGTCTTGTCGTCGGTATCAAAGGTCTTGGCTGAACACAATATCAGTATCCGCTCTCTGATTCAAAAGGATGAAACGACAGAAATTGCTGAAATCGTCATCCTCATCGACAAATCGGCCGATGGTCTGGTCCAGGCATCGCTCCAGAAAATCGAAGGATTGTCATGCGTTCGCAAAATTGAAAATGCCATTCGTGTAATTGAGGTGTAAGAAATGACAAAAACATTGCATGCACAGATTCCTGCAACATCCGCTAACGTCGGCTCCGGTTTCGATGCCGTCGGTATTGCGCTGAACTTGTACAATGACATTTATTTTACGGAAGAACCGGGCAAAGACACGATAACCGTGGAAATTGAAGGACTCGGAGCCAACAAGCTGCCCAAGGTTTTTGACGAAAATATGGTCGGCCATGCGATGAAGGCCGTCGCCGTCAAGAAGCGTCAGTCCCTTCCTAAGGGCGGCACGCTGAAACTGGTCAATGCCATTCCACCGGCCCGCGGTCTCGGAAGCAGCTCGGCAGCTCTCGTCGGCGGTATCCTCATCGGTGACGCCTTGACCGGCAGTACCATGAGCCGCGACGAAATGCTGTCCCTGGCGACGGTCCTCGAAGGTCATCCGGACAATGTGGCGCCTGCCATTTACGGCGGCTTATCCGTTTCTGTCATGGTCGACGGCAAAACGCTGACCAATTCGATTCCCCTTGATGATGAATTGTCTTTTGTCACGGTCAGCCCGGAAGTCGAAATTTCTACAGAAGAAGCGAGAAAAGCCCTGCCCAAGACGATTGATTACCAAAACGCCGTCTTTAACGTCAGTCGCGTCAGCTTCTTGGTATCGTCTTTATTTACGAAGCAATACGACCGCATCGCTTATGGCCTGCAGGATAAGCTCCACGTACCTTATCGGTTGAGCCTCATTCCCAGCGGTGATCTGGTCTTGAAGAAGGCTGTGGAAGCCGGTGCCCTTGGGGCTACGATCAGCGGTTCCGGTTCGACGCTCATCGCTTTTGCTACGGGCAATGAAGGAGCTATCATGGAATCCATGATCAATTGCTTTAACGACCACGGCATTGAGGCAACGGGTCACGTGTTGAAATGCAGCAATGAAGGGGCGAAGCTCGTCTGATGATTCAAGATATCGGAGATCATACGTATCATGTTGAATACCGTCCGGTGCCGTTGGCACGGGATGGTATTCTCTTGTCTTATCGCGGTCGGGAGATATTGGTAAAGCTGACCGGGGAGAAATCTTTCACCTATCCGACTTACAGCGATTATGCCGACATGGGAGAAGACCGGTTCCGCTGGCTCTTTGCCGAAGACCGTCAGCAATTTTATTTGGCTGAGGAAGCCTTGCCGGAAAAAGAAGGCTTTGCTTATGTCAATATCTTCTTTATGAGGGGTGCGTCACCGCGGCATCTGGCCTTTGCCGGCGTCGTCGGCCTGTCCCTGTCCGTCTGGTACAGCAACCATCGCTTCTGCGGCCATTGCGGACGCCCGATGAAACACAGCGACAAGGAACGGATGGTTCATTGCGACGCCTGCCATACCATGATTTATCCGCGCATCTGCCCGGCCGTCATCGTAGCCGTCCGCCATGGTGACAAGCTCCTGGTCTCGAAATACGCCGGCCGGGAATACAAGAATGTTGCCCTTTTGGCCGGATTTGCCGAAGTCGGCGAGTCTATCGAAGATACCGTCCATCGTGAAGTCATGGAAGAAGTGGGCATTAAGGTCAAGAACCTGACCTTCTATAAGAGTCAGCCTTGGTGCTTTACGGATACACTCCTCTTGGGATTTTTCTGTGATCTTGACGGCGATGATACGCTGAAAGTCGATCACAGAGAACTGGCAACGGCTGAATGGATCGACCGACAGGATATTCCTGATGACGTAGAAAAAGCCAGCCTGACCATGGAAATGATGACCCTTTTTAAACAAGGAATCTATTAATGAGAACCTTGGATGACGATTTTTCCGCCATTCAAGGTTCTTTTTTTGAGGGAGACAGAAACGCTGACATTCCTGTGTCGGCGGGACGTGAGCCATGACGGTCACGTCTTTTTTTGCCTTCAGGGCCTCAGGGATATCGTGTAGAAATCATGTAGGGCTGGTGATGATTCGAATTTCTTAGAAACGTCGGGGACTGTCAGGCAGTGAAAAATAAAAATGGATACCGTGGTTATGAAAGATGTCATGGTGCAAAAAGTATCGGTTCAAAAAAAGGCGGCATAGACGCGAAAAGACGGCACGAAATGATTCGTGCCGTCTTTAATATGAGTAGGCTTTTACATGTCAAAGGGATTTTCGTTGGGATAGAGCATGCCTTTTGGCTGGTTGAAGGCGATGTCTTCAATGCCCAGGTACTGGAAGATGGAGAAGAGGACTTTTCCGATGTGGGCAAAGGCGACGGCGCCGTGATGAGGATACTGCTTGGCGATGAGGACGTGGCGGTAGAAGCGGCCCATTTCGGGGATGGCAAAGATGCCGATGCCGCCGAAGGACTGGGTAGCAGCCGGCAGGACTTCACCTTGAGCGATATAGGCCCGGAGTTGTCCGCCGGCCGTGCTCTGAAGTCGAAAGAAGGTAATCGGGCTTTCTGCGATATCGCCTTCGAGGGTGCCGCGGGTAATGTCCGGCGTGCCGCCGTCTTCTAAGAGACGGTTTTGGATGAGTTGATATTTTACGCCGCCCTTTTTCAACTTGCACAAAGGTGTGTTGCCGCAGTGGAAGCCCATGAAGGTATCTTGTTGCGTATAGTTCGTCGTCGGTTTGATGTCCGATTCGTAGAGGTCGCGGGGGACGGAGTTGTTGATGTCGAGCAAGGTGACGGTGTCACCGCTGGCACACATGCCGATGTATTCGCTGACGGCGCCGTAGATGTCGACTTCGCAGGCGACAGGGATGCCGCGGGATACGAGACGGCTGTTGACGTAGCACGGTTCAAAGCCGAATTGGGACGGGAAGGCCGGCCAGCATTTATTGGCAAAAGCTACATACTGACGAGAGCCTTTGTGAGCTTCAGCCCAGTCGAGGAGGGTCAGTTCGTACTGTGCCATGCGAGGCAGGAGATCCGGCCAGGGGTTGCCGTCTTTGCCGAGTTCTTCCGTCATATCGGCGACGACGTCGGCAATGCGCGGGTCGTCTTTGTGAGCCTGATACGATACGAGAAGGTCGAGTTCGGAGTTTTCTTCGATTTCAATGCCTAAGTCGTAGAGCGGTTTGATTGGTGCGTTGCAGGCAAAGAAGTCCTGAGGACGCGGGCCGAAGGTAATGATTTTTAACTGGCTGAGGCCGATGAGCGTGCGGGCCATGGGCTGGAAGTCAGCAATCATGGAAGCGACTTCTTCAGCGGTTCCTACGGGGTATGACGGGATATAGGCTTTTAATTTGCGAAGGCCTAAGTTATACGAACAGTTGAGCATGCCGCAGTAAGCATCGCCGCGGCCGTTGATGAGGTTTTTGCCTGTTTCTTCGGCAGCAGCGGCGTACATGACCGGACCGTCGAAGTATTTAGCGATTAAGGTTTCCGGCGTTTCGGGACCGAAGTTACCTAAGAAGACGACGAGGGCATTGCAGCCGGCGGCTTTTGCTTCGTCGACGGCTTTGAGCATATCTTTTTCGTTTTCTACGACCGTCGGCACTTCGTAGAGGTCGCCATATTTTTTGGTATAGGCATCGACGATGGCCTTGCGACGGTTCTGGGATAAAGAAATAATAAAGCAGTCACGGCTGACAGAAATAATACCACATTTCACTTCGGGAATATTCATGATAAGGTCTCCTTTCCCATGTAAGGGTTACTTGTAATTTTTTTTGAGTGCCTAGGCACATTTCGTTAAGGGAATGATAGCACGCTTGTCAAATTTCTGTCAATACATAGTTTGACATTTTTTTACGAAAGGCAGCATTATGCAGAAAAAATACAGGTAAACCCTGAAATATAGCAAAAGTGCATGTATGGAGATTCCCGTTGACCATCTAATTTTGTCATGGTATACTTCAAACATAGACATGTGCTTAGGCACGCAATAAGGCGCGAGGACCTCGAAATAAATGAGGCACATTAGGGAGGAAGATATATGAAGTATGTAATGGGAATTGATATTGGTACGTCAGCGACCAAAACAGTACTCTTCGACGATACCTGTCAGGCTGTGGCTATGGCGTCCTGTGAGTATCCCTTGTATCAGCCCCAGAACGGTTGGGCTGAACAGAGGCCGGAAGATTGGTATCAGGCTGTTGTACAGACGATACGGGAAATCTTGGCAAAGTGCACCGTAGAAGCGAAAGATATCGTCAGTATCGGCTTATCCGGTCAGATGCACGGCTTGGTCATGTTAAATGAAAAGAACGAAGTCATCCGGCCGGCTATCATCTGGTGTGACCAACGGACGGGGAAAGAATGTATCGAAATCACCCGGACCGTCGGTGCTGAAAAGTTGATGGACATTACGGCCAACCCGGCATTGACCGGTTTTACGGCGTCGAAGCTTCTCTGGGTGCGCAACCATGAAGCGGAACACTATCGCCAGTGCCGCCATATTCTGCTTCCGAAAGATTATGTCCGCCTGCGCATGACCGGTCAGTATGCGACCGACGTTTCTGATGCCAGCGGCATGCAGTTCCTCGACGTACGTCACCGCTGTTGGTCCGATGAAATCCTGGATCTCCTCGACATCGATCCGGCATGGCTGGCTAAGGTCTATGAATCACCGGATGTGACGGGAACACTGACACCGGCCTTTGCCGCAGAAACAGGCCTCCTTCCGCAAACCATCGTCGTCGGCGGTGCCGGCGATAATGCCGCTGCTGCTGTCGGAACCGGCATCGTCAGTGACGGAAAGGCTTTTACAACCATCGGTACCAGCGGTGTCGTCTTCGCCCATACGAGCGATCTCCACATCGACCCTAAAGGCCGCGTCCACTCGTTCTGCTGTGCCGTGCCCGGGTGTTGGCACGTCATGGGTGTAACCCAGGCTGCGGGCTTGTCTCTTCGCTGGTTCCGTGATACGCTGGGACATGACTACTTAAAAGAAGCCGAACAGGCCGGTCTTGATCCTTATGTCGTCATGGACCATCACGTTGAACACGTACCCATGGGCAGCCGGCGCCTCCTTTATTTACCTTATCTTATGGGCGAACGGACGCCGCACCTCGACCCGGATTGCCGCGGTGTATTCTTCGGACTATCGGCCATTCATACGCAGGACGATATGCTCCGGGCCGTCATGGAAGGCGTTGGCTATTCTCTGACGGACTGCCAGGACATCCTTCGCGACATGGGAATCGTCGTTCAGGAAATGATGGCCTGCGGCGGCGGCGGACGAAGCCAATTGTGGCGTCAGATGCTGGCCGATATGTATAATTGCGAAGTCAAAACCGTATCTTCTAAGGAAGGCCCTGCCCTGGGGGCAGCTATCCTGGCCGGCGTCGGAGCCGGATTATTTAAGAGCGTCGTCACGGCTTGCCGCGATTTCATCGATACCAATACCTATTGCCAGCCCGACCCGACAGCTCACGCCTATTATGAAAAAGGCCACGCTTTATATCAGAAATTATATCGGCGATTAGCCGGATGTTATCAAGATTTGGCGACTTTATAAACGCCGTTAGGAGAGATGTGACCATGATGAATCAAGAAGCAGCCATGATTTGTGACGACAAGGTATTAGCAAAGTCTCACGCTTCGCGAGTACGGAAATTCATTTATTTTACGGCCGGTATGGCCGGTTTGTTGTTCGGCCTCGACCAAGGGGTTATCGCCGGTGCCCTGCCCTTTATTACGGCTGAATGGGGGCTCAACAGCGCCGCTCAGGAACGGGTCGTCAGCTGTATGATGGTAGGCGCTGCTATCGGCGCCTTATGTGCCGCTTTTATGACGGCTCGTATCGGCCGAAAGCGCAGTCTCCTTACCGGTGCCGCCCTGTTTATCGTAGGTTCTGTCGGTTCCGGCTTGGCCGTTAACGTCGACATGCTCATCGGTTTTCGTTTGATTTTGGGCCTGTCCGTCGGGATTGCTTCGTATACGGCGCCGCTCTATTTAGCGGAAATGGCCGACAAAGACTCACGAGGTCAGGTCATTTCAGGCTATCAGTTTATGGTTACCGTTGGGATTCTGTCGGCCTTCCTGTCCAATACCTATTTCAGTTACAGTGGTTCCTGGCGGATGATGCTGACGGTCATTGCCATTCCGGCTGTCGTCTTGATTCTAACCGTATTCGTACTGCCCGAAAGTCCTCGCTGGCTGGCTGCCAAGGGCCGTTTTTCGGAAGCCGAAAAGGTTTTGCAGACCCTTCATGCCGATGTTTCCTTAGCAAAATCGGAATTAAATGATATTAAAGATACCCTGAAAGTAAAACAAGCCGGCTGGTCCTTATTGAGATCGAATAAAAACGTGCGCCGTGCCGTATTCCTCGGCGTCCTGTTACAGGCCATGCAGCAGTTTACCGGTTTTAATGTCATCATGTATTATTCGCCGAAAATCCTCAGCCTTGGCGGCTTTTCCAGTACGGAAGATCAGATGATCGGCACGGTCATCAACGGGATTGTCTTCGTCCTGGCAACCCTCATTGCTGTCTATACCGTCGATAAGTCCGGACGTAAGCCGGCTTTAAAAGTCGGTTTTGCCGTCATGGCAGCCGCCATGGTTGTCATGGGTCTTTGCATGGCTGTCATTGAAGGCGGGAATCCCGCTCCTTGGGTTTGCTACCTTTCGGCTATTATGACCATGATCTTCATCGCCGGTTTTGCCATGAGTGCCGGTCCGATCGTTTGGGTTCTGTGCTCGGAAATCCAGCCTTTGAAGATGCGTGAATTCGGCGTTGCCTGCTCGACCATGACCAACTGGATCACCTGTGCTGTCGTCGGTGCTACCTTCCTCAGCCTCATCGATGCCCTCGGTTCTTCCATGACTTTCTGGATGTACGCCGGTTTGAATGCCGTATTCATCGCCCTGACCTTTGCCTTTGTTCCGGAAACGAAGAATGTTTCTCTGGAACAGATTGAAAAGAACTTGATGTCCGGCATGAAGTTGAAAAATATTGGGGTTCACGGAGGTAATCAGTAATGAAACAAGTAACGGATAAAGAATTTGCCGTCTACGGACGGGTCCTCGATGTTGATGTCAAAGAATTTGTGGACGTAATGAAAGAAGTTCCCGTTGTGTCGGAAGGGACGATGTATGAACCATCTGTCGGGGCATTTGAAGAACTGCCCTTGGCGAAAACGCTGGAAGAGGAATCCTTCGGCTTCCTTCCCATTGAATTTGGCCATTGCAGCGGCTATAATAATAAGCTCAATGCCTTAGAATATCATCGGTCTTCGGAAGTTGACATCGCTGCGACAGACCTCATCTTATTAGTCGGCCGACAGCAGGATATCGATCTATCCTCTTATACATATGATACGGCTCTCGTTGAAGCCTTTTTCGTTCCGGCCGGAACGGCAGTCGAACTCTATGCGACGACCCTTCACTTTGCACCGTGCAGTGTTGATGGCAAAGAATTTCGCTGCGGCGTCGTCCTTCCGAAAGGAACCAACGAGGCTTTGCCGGAAACGGTTGACAACAGCGGCGAAAATGCCTTGCTCTTTGCCATCAATAAGTGGCTCATCGCTCATGAAGAGAGCGGGCTGCAAAAGGATGAGGCCTGGATTGGGCTGGTTGGAGAGAATATACGGATTTAAAAGATGAGGAACTATTTATAAAGTGCGAACTTTATCGATAGTTCCTTTTATCATGCCGCGATGTTTGGTACAATAGAGGGGATCCGTTAACCTTGAATATGGGGATAAGTGAGGGAGAAGAATGGTAACGATTAAAAAAATTGCCGAACTTTGTGGTGTTTCACGAGGGACCGTAGACCGGGTCCTCAATGGCCGGGGCCGCGTCAAGCCGGAAACGGCCGAAGCCGTTATGAATATGGTGAAGCAATTAGGATATAAACCGAATCCGGCCGGTAAGGCCTTGGCTGCCAGACGGCACCGGCCCATTGTCGGCGTCATTTTGAATTCAGAAGGCAATGCTTTCTTCGATGAGATCATCCGCGGCATCGAGACGGCAGAAAGCCGCTATCAGATTTACGGCATCCAATTGACGATGCGCTTGATGAAAGGCTATGACGTAGAGGCCCAGCTGGCGCTCATTGACGAGCTGGAAGCCATTCACGTGAGCGGCCTCATCATCAGCCCTATCAACGATAAGCGTATTGCCGATGCCATCAATGCCTTAGTCGATAAAGGCGTCTTCGTCGTCACCGTCAATAACGACGTACAAGGCTGCCGCCGCCAGTGCTACGTCGGCAGTGACTATACCAATGGAGGTGAAACGGCCTGTGCCCTGCTGCAGCTCCTGAGCGGTCAGACGGCTAAAATCGGAGTCGTTACCGGTTCTCGTCAGGCTTGGGGCCATGAACTTCGTCTCGAAGGATTCAAGCGACGTATGGAGGCAGTGCCGGGCTTTTCTGTCTTAGCGACAGCCGTTAACAAGGACGATGAAATCATCTCTTATGAAGAGACGAAGAAGATGCTCGAAGAAAATCCGGACATCGATTCCTTGTTCATCGTTGCAGGCGGCGTGTATGGTGCCTGCCGGGCCGTCGTCAGCCTAAAAAAAGAAAAAGACCTGACCATCGTCGCCTTCGACAGTACGCCGACGACAGTAGACATGATGAAACAGGGTGTCTTAAAGACGATTATCTATCAGCACCCATACCAGCAGGGATACCGGGCCATGGACTTGGCTTTCCAGTACCTGGTCAATGACCAAAAACCGGAACGGGAGCGCTATATCCTGAAGAATGAAATAAAGCTCCTGGAAAATTTATAAGGTAAGCGTAACCGATGAAAAAAGGCTCTTTCCTATCGTGACAGCAAATGTCATCGTGATAAGGGAGAGCCTTTTGATGTGTTTATAGATGCGGCTGGATTAAATCACGCCCGCAGCAGCGACAAACCGTCGCTTCCGGTCGGCTGAACTCGCCGCAGTAAAGGCATTTATGCCAGCCTTTGAAGGTCTTTGCGATATCATTATCTTTAATGCATAAACTATGAATGAAGGCGATTAGAAAAAGGCAAAGTCCGTATATATACCAGATGGCAAAGCTGCGGCCTTTGCGAGATGCGATATTGGCAGGGATTAGCGCCAATACCGAGAAAATCCAATACTCTATATAGAGATCGCCTTTATTACCCAATAAGTTCACATCGGATAATAGAATGGGAACGAGAATAGAAAAGATTAAAAAAGCGGTTAACGAGTAACGTACATTGTGTGGTTTTTCCATAATGACACCTCTTGTTTATCTGGGAATTAGCCCTACTTATTATATAAATAAATCTCGGCCGCAAAAGTGACAAACGGTGGCTTCCGGTCGGCTGAGTTCGCCGCAATAAGGGCATCGATGCCATCCCTTTGCTGCTTTTGAACGTTCATTTTCCTTGATGCATAGACTATGAATAAAGGCGATTAACCAAAGCAGCATGGCATATATAAACCATAAGACGAGATTACGCCCTTTTCTTGCTGCAATGATTGCCGGAATTAAGGCAAAGAGACAGAAAAAGAAATAGCTTAATCCCGGCCAACTGTAATCGTCTCGCAATAAAACAGTAGGAATCATGATTATTGCCAGGACTATCAGTATGTCTTTGTTCTTCAGAAGATTCAAACTTACCACCTATTGTTTTATTTATACATATAGTATACAACGAATTGTTACATATATCCATTCCGAGTATCATAAAGAGAAATGAATCACTTATTTTTTCGGTGATAGAGGCATAATATACATCGGTTACTCTCCTATGATGATAAAGCCTTTACGACATGTTCAGTAAATTTGAACTTGACAAGCGCCTTTGAATCGGTTAAAATTAAAAGGTCGACGGGACGTGGCGCAGCTTGGTAGCGCGCTTCCTTGGGGTGGAAGAGGTCGCGAGTTCAAATCTCGCCGTTCCGACCAAGACATGACCATTCTTTGAATCATGTAATATGACTCAAAGAATGGTTCTTTTTTTATAGTAAAACCTTGCGGAACTCGATTATGAATAATTTTCCGTAAGGGGCGATATAGATTTCTTTTGAAGACGGGTACATGGTCCGTCTTTTTTTTGTGTGCGTTTTTTAGAGAACTGGGAAATTTTGCGAAGAACAAGGTGACTTAGCCAATGTCGGTTTTTGACAATTCATTCTTAAAATAGAATTAGAAAATGCTTTTATCTTATTTAAAACTTTCTTTATATGCGAGATGTTGATATAATATAAATACGAATAGTATAGTTACCGCCGTCGTATTGTTTTTTTGTTGTTCATTGTTAGAGGAGGTTTTTTTATCATGGGTTATATTCTCAATAAGGATCAGCAGGATCTCGTCGCCTTGGCAAGGGACTTTGCGGAAAAGAAAGTAGCTCCCTTTGTGCATGAATTGGATGAAGCCAAAGAACCGGGCCAAAAACTTTTGGATATTTACCAGGAAGCCGTTGATATCGGCTTTTGCGGCTTAGAGATTCCTGAAGAATACGGCGGCATGGGACAGGATTATTACACGGTTGCTGCTGTTTATGAAGAACTGTCTAAAGTTGACGCCGGCGTGGCTACGGCTATTGCAGCTTCGGGTCTCGGTCTCAAACCGGTTCTCCAGCACGGTAACGACGCTCAAAAGAAATTGTATGCCGAATATTTGACCGGTGAAAAGGGCAGCGGTTTCTGCGCATTCTGCCTGACTGAAGCCAATGCAGGTTCCGATGCAGCTGCCGGTACGACGGTTGCTGTCAAAGAAGGCGATGAATACGTCATCAACGGTACGAAATGCTTCATCACCAATGGCGGCGTCGCTTCCGTTTACACCGTATTTGCCATTACCGATAAATCGAAGGGCGTAAAAGGCATTTCGGCCTTCATTGTAGAACGTGACCGTCCGGGCGTTTCTGTTGGTAAAGAAGAAGACAAGATGGGTATCCGCCTGTCGAACACGACGGAAGTCATTTTCCAGGACGTCCGCATTCCGGCCGACCACCTCATCGGTGAAGAAGGCAAAGGCTTCGTCTATGCTATGCAGACCTTGGACCTCGCTCGTCCTATGGTAGCGTCCCTGGCTGTCGGTATTGCGCAAAGAGCTATTAATGAAGCTGTCAAATATGCGAAAGAACGCGTTACCTTTGGCAAACCGATCATCAAACATGAAGTTATTGCCTTTAAACTGGCTGATATGGACATGAAGACGGAAGTTGCTCGTTCGGCTATCATCAACTTCCTCAACACGTATTATGCAGAACCGAAACGGAGCTATACTCGTGAAGCGGCTATCGCTAAATGCTTTGCCGGTGACATCTCTGTAGAAGTCGCTTTAGAAGCTGTTCAGATTCTCGGCGGCTTCGGTTACAGCTGTGAATATCCGGTTGAAAAATTGGTTCGTGATGCTAAAATCATGCAGATTTATGAAGGCACCAACGAAGTTCAGCGCATGGTCATCGCCGGTTTCGTAGCGGCTCAAAAATAAGATTCTTTTATAAGAAAAGACTGTTGTACTTGGCCCCGGCTCTCATTTGTGCCGGGGCTATCGTTAAAAATACCGGTGTACGACAGTCTTTTTGTGTTCGAAACGGTGTTTTTGAGGAGCTGTAAGACAGTGTGTTTTTAGGGGAAGCACTGAGTTTGTGAAGGGGTGTAAAATCGATGTAAAGCAAGGCTGACGGCGTTGAGAAAGTTTGTTTACAGGAATATAATTAATTATATGAATAAAAATCATGAAAATGGGGTGAATTGAAGTGGAACAAGACATATATCCATCAGCGAAAGAACTTTATGGCGTTCTTTGCAGGTTACGGAAGGATGTCCTGTCGCGGGGCGATTCTTTATATCGGCAGTGGAAACCATTGATTCAGCGGAGACACTTTACATACAGTGCCTGGAATTTGGCCTTTTATCTGGCTCTTCGCTGTCATGATTTGCGAAAGATACAGCGCTCGCTCCTTCCCTTTGGTCTGTCGTCTCTCGGACGCGGCGAAGCCAGGGCTATTACCAATCTCGATGCCGTCATGGCTTCCTTGGGGCGTATCTGTCAGGAACCGGAACAGAATCTCGTTCCCTATCCGCAGCAGCGGCGATTTTTCTATGGCGACGGCCTCTTAGCGTACAATACGGGACGGATTTTTGGGACGGCCAAGACGGGGACGCGGATCATGGTAACGCTGCCGACAGAGGCTGCTGAAGACAACGGCCTCCTTATTCGCGACTTAGTCGCAGCCGGCATGGATTGTGCTCGTATCAATTGCGCTCACGACTCGCAGGAACTTTGGGGGACGATGATTTCCTATATCCGGAGGGCCGAACAGGAAACGGGAAATCATTGTAAGGTTTACATGGATTTGGCCGGACCGAAGGTTCGCATCGAATCGGTTCTGCTGCGCTATGGGGAAGCGAGGGTCATGCCCGGTGAGCAAATCTTTTTGGTATCGGGACCGATTTCCGTCTATCCTGACGATTATAAGGGAAATATCGTCATTTCGTGCAGCATCCCCGAAGCCTTTGAACACATGGAAGCCGGACAACCGGTTCTCATTGATGACGGGAAAATTCGGGCTATCGTTGAAAAAATGACGCCGGAAGGGGCCTATTTGACCATTACCTATACCAAGCCCTTAGGCGGAAAGATAAAGAATGAAAAGAGCCTGAACTTCCCCCAGACGCCGATGAACTTGTCTCCCCTTACGGAAAAAGACAAAGAAGATTTGGACTTTGTCGTACAGTATGCTGATGCCATCGGCTACTCCTTCGTTAAATCAGCGGCTGACGTGTCCCTCCTGCAGGGGGAACTTCAAAAGCGCTGCGGTAAGGCTTACCGCCAAATTGCCCTGGTAGCCAAAATCGAAAACCAAGAGGTCGTCGACAACCTGCCGGAAATCATCGTTCAGGCCGCATCTAAGCAGCCCCTCGGCATCATGATTGCCCGCGGTGACCTGGCCGTTGAAGTCGGATATCGGCGCCTGGCAGAACTTCAGGAAGAAATCATGTGGATCTGCGAAGCTGCCCACGTGCCGGTCATCTGGGCGACCCAAGTCCTTGAAAACCTGGTCAAAAAAGGCCTCCCGTCGCGAGCTGAAATTACCGACGCCGCCATGGGCGAACGAGCCGAGTGCGTCATGCTCAATAAAGGGCCGTACATCGTAGAAGCCGTCACAGCCTTGACTAACATCCTATTGCGGATGGAACAGCATCAGCATAAGAAAACATCCCAGCTCCGGGCCCTGCACATCGCCCAAAATATGTTTGAGAACGGGAAATTATAAAGAGGCAATAAAAAATCAGAGAGGGAATGAATGACCATTCCTTCTCTGATTTTTTGTTTAGTCATTATTCTTTAGGCTATGTTCATTGGCGTTAACTATTCCATCCTAAGCCAATCCTCGTGACAACACCATTTTTTATACGAAAAACCATGTCGAGTCCATTGCCTGGTTTGTACCAAAGTTCCGGATGATTCGGGGCAAAGCGAATGTCCGGTTGCCCGTAGGCTTTGATGACGTCAGCGCGAGTTGAGCCGACGTGGATTCCTGCGGGAGTGGCAAAGCCATTGTTGGCCGTGATGTTAATCATGACTATTTTAAAGGGACCGCTTGGGGAGTCACTGTGAGCATAGAGATAGACAGAATCGCCGTAATGCATTTTTTGATCATATACCTGGATGCCGGCGGCATAGCTGACCTCTTCTTTTATGGGGTCGCCATAAATTTGAACCATATCTTGTACCGGCATACCCGGATAGATGCCGCCTAAAACGGCTTCATTCAAGGGGACTTTTGCCATGGTGATACTACTGGCACAGACGAGTATTGCCAAGACGGAGAAAAGCTTCTTTTTCATTTGATAATGCACCATCCCTTCTTTGACAGGTGGATCAAATACTCGTTTATTTAGCGTCTAAGGCCTTTGTATCTCGGGTCTTACTTTTTTAGCCGCGGTCATCATGATTGAGCGGGGATATTTTTTGTGTTCTGTATGGCTCGTTCTTTTAATATGGGATAGGCATGGCGAATCGAGGTGTATATATTAGTTATTTTATGCCATTCCCCTTTTTGGTACCTATTTTGAAAATCGGATGTAACATATAAATGAGCGCTTTGCTTATACTCTTTAAAATAGACGGTGTTCTTAGAACGCATGGGATATTCTGCGGACTTATCGTAGGTAACGAAATAGTCCAGCGCGGCAATGATGATATATGCCGGCGTGTCTTTTACTACGACAGCCGAGGACAAATCCACTGCCGATCCGTGGTGGGTACCAGTATCCCAAATCAAATAATTCTGTGCATCGTCAAAATACATTGGCTTTGCCGATACGTCTTGGAGCGGAAAGGCAAGGGCAAACAAAAAGACAAACGCGCATAGTCCCTGAAGTATTCTTCTCATCACGACACCTCCTGAAAATCCACTTCCCATAGTGTATTCGATTTCTTTCTCGTACCAAACTTATATTCTCATTATACACTAAAAATATAATTTTGTTAAAATTGTATGAATTTATTTCAAGGGGGCCTTACGAGCTGATTTAGCAGAAATACGGACCAAATTATTTTACTTCCACTTGTATCGTAGTATCGTAACCATAAAGCATTCCTGCTAGGGAGATTTAACGGGCCAAGAATTTGGTTCAGACAATATGGGTGTGAGGCGCAAATAGGACGATGTATATTTCCTGGGGGGAAAATAAAAATAAATCTCTTTTGTTGCAAATGCAACGGAACTTCTTTCGTTTCTATCATATAGTAAAGGTATAGAAAAAGACCCTTATTCTAGCGAAAGGAGATAGATATTATGAAAGCTTTAGTCTTGTACTCCTCCGAAACGGGAAGAACGAAAAAATTAGCCGAAGCGGTCCGTTCTGTTTTGCCGGCGAATACGGATTTTTTGCCTATGGAACAGGCTCCGGAACACTTCGATGACTATGATATTGTCTTTGTCGGTGTTTGGTTCCTGAATCTTAGGATTGATGAAAAGTCCCGGTCCGTGTTACCGCGCTTGAAGGCAAAGAAGGTCGCCATCTTTGCTACTATGCACCGCGACCTTTTCTCGGACGATATCTCGAAGAATCTTCGCCAGGCCGTCGAGCTTCTGCCGAAAGGCGTCTGGGTTGCCGGTACGCACGCCGTCTATGTCGACGAAAGTATGGCAGAGCTGCCTTTGGGCGTCGATGAACGGCTCGACACGGAAAGCGTACAGAACTTCGCTGAAAATACATATAGTCGTCTCGAAAATGATCCGGCAGCTTAAAAATGCTTGACAGCAACCAACGGTTGATGCTATAATTTCTTTTGTAGCCAATACATGGGGGTATAGCTCAGCTGGGAGAGCGCTTGCATGGCATGCAAGAGGTCAGGAGTTCGATCCTCCTTATCTCCACCATAAGAAATGTGATAACCACGCAGTTTGCGAACTGCGTGGTTATTTTTATATACACCATGAAAGGTGGCAGGGATTTATGGAGTAAGTACGGAAGAAATATCATTGGGATTATCATCCGTGGAGGAATGCCTGTTCGTATAGATACAAACATAGGAATCGTCATCGCTCCTGTCGGGAGTCCCCGGCGGCAGTTTTTTACATCGAATCGACGGGAGGTAAAGGAAGTTGTATCGGGAAAATCATTTTTTACGATGACAAAAAACGCTTACGACATATACAGCCGACATTCTATCGAAGTGAGGTAATCGGATAAACAGGGAGTTTGTGCGGTTTTCAGCCTTCCTTCGTTGAGGCATCGGTCTTTTCATGATATAATTGTTACTTATGATGAGACTGGATTTTTATTTCTTGCAGGAGGGTAAGGTTAAGCTATATGGGCAGTATTAAGGTACAGAAGTTGGGAAAATCTTTTGGCGTGCGCACGGTCTTTCAAGATGTCAGTTTTGAAATTCGTCGCGGCGAACGTATCGGCCTGATCGGGGCTAATGGGGCCGGGAAGTCGACCCTTCTCAAGTGTCTGATCGGAGATGAGGAGTACGATGCCGGAGCCTTTATCGTATCGGAAGGTGAATCCATCGGCTATTTGCAGCAGGATGTGACCTATGCCGATGATATTACCCTCGGCCAGCTGATTACCGAGGCTTGGCAGGACGTCATGCGCCTGGAAAAGGAATTAAAAGGCCTTGAAAAGGAGATGCAGTCCCGTCCCGACGACGAAGGGTTGATGAATCGCTATGCCCGGATGCAGGAGCGGTTTGAATGGCTCGGCGGCTATGAATACGAATCGATGTCCCGTAAAATCGTCCGCGGCCTCGGTTTTTCCGAAGCCGACATGGATCGGCCGGTCCAGAGTTTTTCCGGCGGCCAGAAGACGCGCATCAATTTGGCCAAAGCCCTGGTGCGTCGTCCGGACTATCTCTTCCTCGACGAACCGACGAACCATCTCGATATGGACATGCTGGAATGGCTCGAAGGCTATCTCTTGTCTTATGGCGGCGGCATCCTCATCGTCTCGCATGACCGCTATTTCCTGGATCGAGTGGCTACGGGCATCTTAGAGCTGTCTCACGGCAAGGTGACAAAGTACAAGGGCAATTATTCGCGCTATGTCGAACAGCACGATCAGCAGCAAATGGCCCTCGAACGGGCGTATAAGAAGCAGCAGGAACATATTCACGAGACGGAAGAATATATCCGCAAGTACAAGGCCGGTATCAAGGCCAAACAGGCCAGGGGCCGTCAGTCTCAGCTTGATCGGTTGGAACGAATCGAATGGCAGCCTGATGAAGCGTCCCTTCGGTTTAATTTTAAGCCGGCTGAAGAATGCGGCCAAAAGGTACTGACCCTCGATAAGGTCAGCGGCGGTTTTGCCGACAGGCAGCTCTTTGACCATTTGTCGCTCCTCCTGCGCCGCGGTGAAGCAGCAGCTCTCATCGGTCCTAACGGGGCCGGAAAGACGACCCTCATTCGCATGATTATGGGCGAAAAAGAACCTACGGACGGCCATATCACGCTCGGCAGCAAGGTCCATATCGGTTACTTTGCCCAGGAGCATACGGAACTGCACGGGGCTTGGACGGTGCTTGATGAAATCATGAATGCCTTCAGTTACGGCGAAGATGAAGCCCGGTCGGCTTTAGGTCACTTCCTCTTCCGCGGCGACGACGTCTTTAAAGTCATCGACAGCCTCAGCGGCGGGGAGCAGGCTCGAGTAGCCCTGCTTAAACTCTTTTTGCAGGGGCCTAATTTCCTCATTCTTGACGAACCGACCAACCATTTGGACATTCCGACGCGAGAAGTCCTCGAACAGGCCCTCCTTGATTTTGGCGGGACCTATCTTGTCATTTCTCATGACCGCTACTTCCTCGATAAAATTACCCGGAGGACCTTGGTCCTCGAACATAAACAGTTGACGGACTACGTCGGTAACTACAGTTATTATCGGGAAAAAGTCCGGGAAGCCGAGGCCTTGGCTGCGGAAAACAATCCGCAGTCCCTGCCGGAGAAAGATACTGCGGCCAAGAAGCCGTCTGCCCCGGTTCAGACCGCAAAGGTACAAAAAGCGTCCGTGTACGGCCAAGCGGCGAAGCTTCAAAAGTTGGAGCTGAAGATTGCCGAACTCGAAGCGACGCTTAAGATGTATGAAGTCAAGATGAACATGCCTGAAAATCAGACTGATGCCGAGGCCATGATGAGCCTGACGGCAGCATATGAAGCGGCTCAGGCTGAGCTTGACGACGCCTACGAAAAATGGGAAACGCTAGCTGAATCTTAATCAAGCATAGAAGATATAAAAAATAAATATAATCGGTAAAAACGATGCTGCCGTAAAACGTAAAACTTTATGTAAAAATCACGTTCTTTCGTTTCAAGATTAGAAGATAAACCGGGATAATCCTAAGAAATGAAGAAAAAAGTGGCTTTACAAGTCTTTGGGATATGGTATACTATGTTCAACTTCCATGAAGAAGTGAATTTACTATAGCTTTTTGGAATACTTAAATCCAGACTGACAGAGGGGAAGCGTTTATATATGGCAGCATCATTTAATCCTGTTACACCGGAATTATTAGACGAATTACGAAATGTCCTGGGGGATAAATTCGTCAAGACTGACGAAGATTACTTGGAACGGTATCAGACCGATGAAGAAGGTAACTCTCATTATTTCCACAAACCGGAAGTCGTCGTATTCCCGGGTTCGACGGAAGAAGTGGCTGAAGTCGTTAAACTGGCCAACAAATACCTCGTTCCCATTACGCCGCGTTCGGCCGGTTCCGGCGTTGCCTGCGGCGCTATCCCCGTCTACCATGGCATCGTCGTCGAATTGGAACGGATGAATCAGATCCTGACCTTCGATGCCGACAACATGTATGCCGTCTGCCAGACCGGGGTCATTACCGGCGATTTGCAGCGCGAAGCGGCTAAACACGGCCTTCTCTATGCCGGTGACCCGTCGAGTGCCGATAGCAGCATGATTGGCGGCAACGTAGCTAATAATGCCGGCGGCAATAAGGCCGTCAAGTACGGAACGACGCGCAATCAGATTTACAGTCTGAAAGTCGTTACGCCGACGGGCGACATCCTCGATGCCGGTGCCCGCTTAAAGAAATGCTCTACCGGTCTTTGCTTGGAACAGCTCTTCGCCGGTTCGGAAGGCGTTCTCGGCATCATTACGGAAGTCACGGTCAAGCTTCGCCCCATGCCGCCTTATACCTTCAATATGGTCTGCGTATTCAAGACGGATGAAGAAGCTTTTGCCCTTCCCAATAAAATCTTGAAAGCCGGCATCGATCCGACCAGTATCGAATTCATGGACAATGAAGCCCTTCGCATGACCTGCAAGTTCTTGGATATGAAGATGCCTCACGTCGATGAAGGCTGCGACTACGTCATCGTTACGGTCGAATCGTTCAGCGAAGACGATTCGGACCGTAAGATGGAACAGCTCTGTGATCTTGCTGAAGAAAACGGTTCTATCGATGAATTTGAAGCCGATAAGCGCATTTGGAAGCTGCGCAAGCAGTTTGCCGAAGCGGCCCGCGACGTCGACAAGATGTTCCAGACGGAAGACTTCGTCGTTCCCCTCGATAAGATTCCTGATATCACTAAGCAGATTCCGGAACTTCGCGAAAAGTACGACCTCTACTGCGTCACCGTTGCCCATATCGGTGATGGGAATATCCACGTTCTTCCTTTGAATGCCAAAGGCTTGTCGCCGGAAGAATGGTTTGAAAAGATCAAGGCCTTCCACCGCGACCTCTTCCCGCGGGTCTATGCCCTCGGGGGCAAGATGTCCGGTGAACACGGCGTCGGTTTTAAGAAGCTCGAAGAGTTTGCGCTCTGTACTCCGGAAGCAGAACTAAATGTCATCAAGGCCATCAAGAAGGCTTTAGATCCCAATAATATCATGAATCCCGGTAAATTGGTACAAATTTGTTAAGTATTTCATAAAAGATTGTCTAAATTGCAAAGACGGCAACGATTATGTGCAGATAATCATTGCCGTCTTTTTATATATTTACTATAATAGTATAAAGGACATTACTAATGTACTTCTGGAATACGATAATGATGAAAACAGGTGATGACATGAAATACTACAGCCGTTTGAAGACGCTCCGATTGGAGGCGAGACTTTCTCAAGCTGATGTAGCCAAAATTTTAAAATGTTCTCAAGTTGGATATGGCATGTACGAATTGGGAAAACGAAAGATTCCCGTAGAAAAATTGATCCAGCTGGCAAAGCTGTACCATACGTCCTTAGATTACATTGCCGGTCTGACTGATGAACGGACGCCTCGACCCAATCTAAAGAGCGAAGAAGAAGTACAAGTCTTATGAAAAAGGCTCATCCCATGGCAGTAAGCTGCTGTCACGGGATGAGCTTTTTTGGCGCCGAATAGGCATGATAAAACCCCCAGTTACACTGGGGGTAAGTAAATCTTCTTATAGTAAAAAAA